>CALLVY010000139.1 GCA_938015925.1 uncultured Saprospiraceae bacterium | reverse complement strand
AAATAACTTTCCGTAAATGAAAAATTATAACTGCCGACAAATCCCAGGTTGGTATATCGGATTTGTAGATCATCACCACCATTAAATGGAACATTATAAGTTGTATTTTGAGGAAGCCCTCCACAGCAACTTCCAATAAATAAAACACGGCTTCCATTCACAAATACTTCTACAATATCATCTATCCATCCGGTACAAACCAAAGTTCCTGGTAAAGTAGCTTTTTGATTAAAATGTATTTGGTAAAAAGGATTGCTATTTCTAGGATTCCAATTGGTACCTACATATCCAGCTGGGGCAACTCCTACACTTGTCGGTGATTGATTTTCTGTAATATTTCTTGTGTCTGCAAATACTTTTGAATTAATACCAAAAAAAGCCTCGCCCAAAAACACGGGGGTTCCTGTATTATTAGTTTCGTCATTATCCACAGTAGAATTAGCATAAGTGGAACCAGCTATCCCAAAATATCCTCTGTAATATTCTGCATCCCAGTAGCCTTCGGGATATATATTATCTTGGAGGCCGTTAGGGCTAGGGTTTCCTGTTAGTAGGTTGAAATGGCATTCATCCAAATCAGGAATACCATCATTGTCATCATCTAAATCGCAATAATCAGGAACGCCGTCTCCGTCATTATCTGGACAGCTTGGTTCAGAAATACAATCGCAATCATCGCAATCAAAGAAACCATCATTATCATTGTCGATTCCATCATTGCAAATTTCCAAACACCCTTCGTCAATTTCGCCATCCAGATCATCGTCGATTCCATTGCCACAAATTTCTGTCCCCGAAAGGATTAAACCTGCATCCCAGCTGTCGTCATAAACATTTGCAAGGATCGTAATAACTTCTGTACGTCCTGTACTGGTATTCGCATCGGAGTCGGAAGGGTCACTTGTACCAGAAGCGCCCTGGCTAGCAAAAATAGTACTGGCAGGTAAAACAAATTCGAGGAAATAATCTCCTGGTGGGATTGGATCGAATAGATAGTATCCTGGATTTCCGTTAAAGTCATCAGCGGAAATAGCTGTATCATAAATGCTTCCGGGGTTTGAATTTTGGTAAAGGTTTACCGTGACGTTATTTATTCCATTGGTCGTGGGTTCATTTTGAATCCCATCATTATTTGTATCTGCCCAAATGTAATCTCCAAGAGCTCCCAGGTTACTAGGATGTATTCCTAAATCCCAATCAAAATCATATTGGGTATCTAGCAAGTGGGTGATCGGGGTTATAGCGACTAAAAAATTATTTAAATTATACGCAACACCATCAGAATCCAAAGCATCATCTCCACCACTATTAGCTGGGGAAATAGAGTAGGGCGCTGGTTTGTAAAAAACCAAAAAGTAATCATCCTCTGGTAAATTTGGAAAGAGGTAATATCCGCCATTTGCGGTAACCGTAAAGTTGACAAAAGTATCCACGGTAGGATCAGCTGTTGCATCTCCATTGTCTCTATAAAGTTCAACTCTAATTCCATCGTAACCAAGTTCACCAACATCTTGAATCCCATCTTGATCCGTATCTTCCCAGACAAAATCTCCAATCACTCCTGGTACTTCATCATTCATAGAAATCCCAACTTTCAAGGGTTCCGAAGGAAGCAAGACATCGCTATTGTCTACTCGTTGTCCGATGTACGCAAAAGAATTCCAGGCAATAGAATCTGGCTGGGCGCCTATGGTAGTCAATACATTTACAGGGGCACGCATTGGCCATTCCAATACCAGAGAATCCAAAGGATTTAGGATGGTCGCACCGAAATCGAATTTTAAAGATTTTACACTTGTAATATTGGCTGGGGGAGTGGTGTTCCAATTGGGAGCCGCACAAGATGCCGGGCCGGAAGGCACGATGCCTTCACTCGCTCTACAAGGATTTTCTTCTATGCTGTAATAAACCGTCACTCCTGGTGGAGCGGAAACAGGGCCTACCAGATTGGGACTCCATCTAGAATCACGGCTTGCAGTAGAAATCACTCCCTGATCTCCTATAAAAGGTAAAATATCTATGACTATTACAGAGTCGAGTTGGATGTTTCCTTTATTTCGAACGATCAATTGATAATCAGAAATTCCTCCAGGAACCGTATATCCAATGTCCGGATATTTTGTCCAGGTACTATCCAACTGGCCTTTGACCAGTTTCTCTGATTCTAAAGAAACGACTTCATTGATATTGACCGGAGTTCGGCCACCACAAAGGACCTCTAATAAATCAGAATCACCATCTAAGTCATACACATCCGTATCCGTCACTCCGCCCCAACAATTAATAATAGGAGAGGGACTTTGTACATAAGCATAATTATAAGAAGCTGGGAATCCTCCAAGTGCTTGATCCGTTATTTCTACATTAAAGGCAATCACAACTCTTTCTCCCGCTGGAATTTTTATCCCGGATCCTCCCGACCATTCCCACTTCAATAATTCCCGACCTGTTCCATTATGATCCGCAGTGAAGGTAAAGCTTGGTAAAGGATAGCCAGGAAGATTTCCCCATCCGGGCAAGGTCCAAGATCCAGGTACATATTTCAGCCCATCTGGTAGTAGATCATATGCGATTGGATTCGCTATAGAATCTGCTGCACCCAATTCGTTTCGTACCGCAATTTGAAAAGTAACGATGTCTCCTCTATTAATCGATGAATTGGGAACTACAGATTTAATTGGATTTAAATTGACACCTGCAGTGGGTGCAATAATATTTAAATTGACGCAATCATCCGTCAGGTTGGCACCCGGAGTACTCGTTGATAATTCCGAGCAATTGGTCACGGTTCCAGCACTAGCGGAAGGCATGACGAGATATTGAATTTCTATTTCTTCATAAGAAGCAAAACCTACCGGAACATTTCCAAAACACCAATTGATACTAGTAATGTATTCTCCAGCAACTAAACCAAGATCACTTTTACTAATAAAATTATTGGGATCCCAAATTTCAAAGGGAGATCCTGGCACTAAGGTCGGACCACTAAGGTTGGTCGTATAATAAACATCTATCCGATACTGTGGGCCAGTAAGGCCACCATAGTACCAACCTCCCACATCAAATTGACTAACATCAAGTCCAGGTGGGATGGTATCATTTATACAAAAATCATCCAATGGTTCTGTTCCATTTATATTACCGTCGATGCGATAAGTTCCACCTTGACCTGGATAGAGGCTGGAATGAGAATTTGTCTTGTCGGAGAAGGCAGCGATATTGGCAGCCGTTAAATTATAAGTATGAGTACTAGGTACGGTGACTCTCGGTTCTCCGACTGGTGTATAGCTATAGTGGGCTGTGTTTTCGACCGTAGTACCTATTGTAAAGGGAGGATTAGGATAAACAATGGTTAGTTTAGGCCACATACATTCTCCGACTTCCAAGGAATCTTTGGTTAGGGTTACGGAATGACTTACGGGGTCATAGCTTGCGCTAGTCCCTGATCCGGTGTTGGTTTCCACAAACACAGAGCCCGCTGGTAAGGTATCTACAATTACGATATTTCTAAGATTGAGGGTTCCGTTGATACTGCTATTATTGCTGTTGCAAAATTTAAACTGATAGGTCGTATTGCTTCCCGCGGCTCCGCCGCTCACAAATTGTTTGTCCAAATCCGGTTTGGCAGTCGCTATGGCCGTGACGGCATAGGTCGAACTAACCGAAGGCGCATTGGAGGCCGAAATAGTCGCGGTATTGGATGCACTAGTGCCATTGGCAGTAATCCCATTTGGAAAACGAACCCGCACTTGAACCTGTCCGGTAGATCCGGCATTTAAAGGATCTACTAGTGTAAAAGTAACCGTATGAGTTCCGGAATTATAAACCTCTGATGTGGTATGAACCGAGCCTACGATTCCTACATACTCCACTTCTGGTGGTAAGGGATTGGTAATGACCGTTCCGGTACAATGATCTGTTAAACTAGTACAAGAGTACTGGATGTCGTAGGTGAATTCTGCTCCTGTTTCAATCGCACTAATGGAAGCCGAGGTATTGACAGACAAGGTGGCTGCCATTTCTTGTCGCTCGGTATACCAGGTGTTGGCAATTAGGGTTCTAAGCAGATGACTAAAATCAGGAGTAAACCAAACCATTGAAAGGAGAAACATAGAGAAAAAGGAAGCTCTATGGTAGCTAGAGTTCTTTTTCTGGGAATGTTTAAGTCTTAGGTTTGGAGGTATAAAAAACCTCATAGTTTCTGATGTTAAGGTTGGTGTTTGCGGAGTTGAAAAAGTTTTTCTATTTAAAGAATGACTTTTCGATTCATTGATTGGAAATAATCAAAGTTTTTTTTGCTCCAAAATTACTGTAATTGTCTACTTCTAGACATGCAATTATTATTCCAACTATATAAAAAAAATATATCCTTATTTTTTGCTAAAATCCCTATGTTTAAAGGGTTTTCTAAGGTTTTTGAGTCGGTTTTTTGAGGAGGACAGGCGAGGGTGGAAGAAGGATTTGTCGTATGTGCGTTGTTTTTCGAGTGAGGTCGGTTTATTTTGAGCACTGCAAGTGGATCGCTAAGTCGGTATTTGTTAGATAAAAATATTTCTGTAGATTGGAGCTGCGAACAAATCCAATTGAAAAAAGGCCTCCAAATCACTCGCTTATGAAAAAATTAAAGAACGCCTCCCGCAGGAATTTTATTAAACAATCTGCCCTGGCCAGTCCGGCTTTATTCTTTTCCGGACCTCAGATCGCCAAAAGCATGTGGTCCCCACAAAATTCGGCTCCCAAAGAGCTTAAGGTATTTCTCTTTTCCAAAGTCCTACAGTTTCTCGACTACCAGGGCATGAGCGAAGCGGCCAAGGATATGGGCTTTGACGGGCTTGATTTGACCGTGCGCCCCAAGGGGCATGTTTTACCAGAAAACGTTGTGGATGATCTTTACAAAGCTACAGAAGTGATGAAATCATTTGAGCTCCTCCCTCAGCTTTTTTCTACCAATGTAAGCGATATGCAAGATCCCATTCACCGAAAAGTACTGGAAACGGCCAGTCAACTGAACTACCAATATTACCGTACCGCCTGGTTTAAATACAAAAAGGACAAAGGGGTTTTAGAGACGGTAACTTTTGCTCGAAAGAAAATGGAAGGATTAGCAGCGCTGAACGAAAAATTAAATATACAAGGCGGCTATCAAAACCACTCTGGACATTATTTTGGCTCCAGCATCTGGGATTTGCATCGAGTATTGGAAAAGTTAAATACCAATCATCTGGGCAGCCAATACGACATCATGCATGCCACGGTGGAAGGCGGTAAAAATTGGGAAATGGGTTTTAACTTAATCCAACCTTATATCAATACCATCGTCCTAAAAGATTTTATATGGGCAAAAAAGAAAGGAAAATGGAGTGTCCAATATGTGCCACTTGGGGAAGGAATGATTGACTTTAAACGTTTCTTTACTTTGCTTAAAAAGAATGCCATTGATGTTCCTATATCCATTCATGTGGAATACGATCTGGGAGGTGCGGAGCACGGAAAAGATCCAAGTATGAATTCCAAAAAAATACTCAAAAAAATAAAGAAGGATATAGATTTTGTTCGGCAGAGTTGGAAGGAGATTCACTAAGAAAGGAGTACAAAATAAATATACATTTTCTAAACTAAATCAAAAAAGCCCTCCAGCCATTAAATGGAAGGAAGGGCTTTATTTTGATTTTTATATTATTCCGTTGAACCAAAGAGGAGTACTTCTACTTACTTAAACTTTCTTGAGGACGAGTACTCAAATACGTTGATACCTGATCAAAATCATTGATGTCTACTCCTGCATCCATTAATTCTGCCAAGATAGCAGCCTTAGGATTGCTACTTAAGCGACCACAGGATCACCTATTCCCTCAATGGCCGGCATCCAATTTAATTCGTTGAATGACTTTCATAGATTGGTTAAATTTTCTTGTTTAGGGAATGCTTTGAATTTCGTTTCTTATTTTGTCCTCCAATCTGCTTCTACTAGTTTAAACGAAGATAAGGGCGGGACGCTTGGTTCCTTGAAATTTTACTAATAAACTAAAAAAAGTATTATGGAAAAAATTCCAGCATCGGCATCTGCGCAAATGCTAATCCGAAAAAGTGCGAGCGAAGTTTTTCAGGCTTTTATTGACCCTGAGGTGACGAAGCATTTTTGGTTTAGCAAAGGAAGCGCTCCGCTCGAGGTAAACAAAGAAGTGGAATGGACTTGGGAAATGTATGGCTTTTCTGCCAAAGTAATTGCCACCGAAATTATTGCAGGAGAATGCATTCAGTTTGATTGGTATGGTAGCGAAAAGCCAACGATGGTTCGTATTGATTTTAAAACTTTAAATCCAACAGCGACCTATGTCTCCATCGTTCACAGTGGATTCGATCAAACAGGGGAGGACTTGGTGGAAACACTTAAAGATTCTACTGGAGGATTTACCCTTGTACTAGCGGGACTCAAGGCTTATTTAGAACATGGGATTCGGTTGAATTTGGTGGGGGATAAGTATCCAGCGGAGCTGAGGGATTTGGAGGGGAAATAAAAAAAGAGAATAAAAATTGCCGCGGGGCAATGAAAAGTTACGATGTCTAAAACCTAAAAGAAAATGAAAAATTATTTATTGATTTTACTCTGTGTCCTCTTTGCAAGTTCTTGTTTTCATTCGGTTTGTTTGAAAAACGAAAAGCATTTAGTTGCTGAAGAAATCAAAGAGATTCTCAATAATTTTAGTGATAATGCACCAATGACCTTTGTGTCGGATTCACTGGAGCAAAGGACTTTCTCGATTTCTTATACTGAAATCCTTGAATATTGCAATGAACATTGTGATGGAGGTTCGTGTGAAAAAATTGATATAAGGATTAGGGAAGGGGACGAAACGCAATTGGTGATTGATGTAGAAGGAGAGTATGATCGACTTTATTTTAGAATTTACAAGGATTCGAAGCCTGTAGAATACTATCGTTGGGATGATCCAAATAAGAGCACTGGTGAAATATTTTTTGAGCCTTCTGATGAAAACGGGAAGTCTAATCGTTTTAGAGAAATGACTTTTACAAAAGATAAGGGCTTAGATAATTTTGTGGATACTTTTGGGAATGTTTGGCGGATTTTAGAATAGTATTCCATTAGATTTATAGGAACCCTTGGGGAAGTATAAATTAAAAAGTCGCTCAAAATGATGTAATAATTAATTTCGTGAACTACTTATTTTTCCTCTCTTTTATACCGCCACTTCAAGCAAAAGCCATCTCTATAAAAGAGACAGCTTTTGCGGGAAATGGTAAGTTTACAAAAAAATATTGGAAGTGGCCAATCGTTGGTTTCAACCAATGTATGATTGTGGATTGAACATCAAGTGAACATTACATCCATTCGAAGATCAGAGGCTATTGACTTTATTGTAAAATCAATTTTTCTGTAGTAGAACCGTAGGGAGTTTTTAGGATACAATAATAAACCCCCTTAGCTAATTGACTCCCATCAAAAACAATCTGATGCTCTCCTTTGACTAAGGTGTTTTCCTCTAACAATTGAGTAATCAATTGTCCTGTTGCATCAAAAACACTTAAATCCGCATTTGTTTCTTCAGACAAATTGAAGTTAATAGTCGTCTTATTATTAAATGGGTTAGGGTAGCTTTCTGTTTCTAATTGATTTGCCTTTAAGTTATTAGGCATATCATTGTTTTCTTTTTTCGTAGGAGTCATGTTCTCTTGATTTTCTTCAGGAGCAGGAGTGTTTTCCTCGATACAAGTATCAACTTCCGACATGTCATAGTAGGTGTCCATGAAAAATTCTAAAGAAACATTGTCCGGATTTACTTCCTCTGGCACTGGAATTGATTGACTCAGGTTGTTGAAATTAGCGGTAAAAAAATCACCGTCCGCCGTAATTTCTATTCCGTCGACAAAATCGGCGATTACTCCTTGTTCGGCATCACTTACAATGGAAAGATCTCCATTTATAAGTCGAATTTCAAGGCTAAAAAAGCTGTGCTTTTCCATGTCAGTATTGTCTTGTAAATCTTGTTCTTCCTCCGTCATCTCTTCTGTTAAAAAAGATTCAAATCCTCGAATTCGAAGAACTCCTGCAAACGGCGTATTATTAGCAATAGCCATCTCACCATTTATGTCAGATAATTCGATGGTGTTTTCACCATATTCGACATTGGAATCCAGATGACCGGAAGAAGCTCCATCTTCTCCTTCGCATGGGAAGGGCTCTTCATTACCTTCTCCACAACGCAAGGTCCAATGATTGGTAGAGGTCGTTAAGCTGGCAGAAGAAGAGGTTACACTTGCGCTGGCCGATGCATTTCTATTTCCATTATAGGAATAACTTCTACTAGCAGAAGCATTTGGGCAACCTTTCTTTTTTTGGTGTTGTACCTGTGACCAACCACCCGTATAATAACCTGGCTGATAAGCAACATACTGTATCCAACAATTACAAGAGGTATTATAGTAATAATTGTAATAATAATAACCTGGGACATAATTGTAAGAATATCTATCGATACTAACTTCAGCTTTGTTCTTTTTCCACCATCTACATTTTTTTCGTTTCACTACAGAACCATGCGAAAAAGCATCTGTGGGAGATATCAAAACAATTAAAATAAATAAGCCCAGAATTTTTAGTAAAGCATTTTTGTACTTCATGATTAATAATTTAAAAGAGCGTGAATAATAGGCATAGCTTCGCCGGAAATCCCGAAGGGTTTTAAGGCAAAATGCCAGTGAATAAAATTTTGAAATGACTAGTTATCAGGCATAGGTATACCAGGAAGCGTAGCTTACACTTCGACGAATATGCCTTGATTTTTAAATGGATGTTAGTTGGTCAAATTTATAAGTCTGATCAGATCTACAAGGGTAGGAGATATAAAAACCAAAGTAAATCCTAAATGCCCTTGTTATAAATAAGGAGTAATGAGAAAAGAAAACATTTCACCTTTAAGCAAAAAAAATAAAAAAAATTTTATACCATAAGAAATGGAGAGATTGAAGTCGTTTAAGAATAGGTGCGAAGAGATTGCAAATTAGATTTGGGGATTCGTCGAGGCTTTTTTTGAGTCGGATAGCTGCGCTACAAGAGGAGCGAATAATCTCAAAGGCCAAGTAGGGGAGTACTTGAAGCGAGAGCACCGCGTATTTTAGGGAGTGGTGCTGTTAAAGAGGAGCAGTAGTTTAAAGGAAGTAGATTAGAGTGTATTTAAATATCCATTTTTAACTTAGCTTTTAATTCTTTCGCCTTATTATGAAAAGAATGGTTTTGACTTTTACAAATGCGATCGAGCAAGGTTTCAAACTCCCCAGCTAATTTATCTTGTGCTAATAAAACCATTAGAATTCCCCATTCCGCTTCTTCCTTATAGGCCGTATCGTTCCAGTTTTTTAATTTTTTAAACGCTTGTTCCGCAGCAGGGTATTCTTTATTTTTGAAATAGCAATAGGCCAGCAAATAGATTTTTCGGTCAGAAGTAGCTTCCTCTTTATTTAGAATATCTATGGCTGCGGCGTAGTTTTTACGATCGTATAAGTCTAGGACTTTTTCGATATCCGCTTCCTGAGTACTTCTAAAGTTTGGTTTGTCCAGTGTTTGAAAATAAGAATGGGCTAGTTGAGTATTGGAGGAGTTAGGAGCGGCAATATAAGTAAACCAAAACAGCGTCGCCAATAAAATAACACTTGCGGCAATTGCCAAGCGTTTTATCCTTGTCCCTCTTTTTAGGGGAATTACTTTTGTTTCTTTTGGTCGATTAGGTTCTAGCGTTTTCGTTTTGAAAGTGTTTTCTTCCGCAATCCATTTTTGAATATTGGTCGACATGGCTTGATCCGACAGCAAATCTACGGCTTCCATTGCAGCCTCATATTTTTTTTTGGCTTCCAGCAAGGAAGAATTATCCTCCAGCTCTTGCTCAAATTTTATTTTTTCGGAATCAGACAGCTGACCTTTTCGGTAGGCTTCTATTCTTTCGAGATAATGGTCCTCTTTCATTTTATTGATATGATTTTACAAATCGACAAAGCTCATTAGTTTTTGCATACAGCGAAATCTACTAAGGGATGCATTTTCTTTATTTTTATAATCCAATTCTTTCGCAATCTCTTCATAGGAATATCCTTCATTCCACATAAGGAGCGTTTTGCGGCATTTTTCGGTCAATTTAGCCAGCCAGGTATTTAATATTTCATGGTGGTTGTTGCGCTCGATTTTCTTTTCCATGTCATTGCTAAATTTGGTTTCTGGTAATTCTCCCGGTAATTGTGGCAAAGATTTTCGTCGATTATTTCGTTTCAGGTTATAACAGACTTTTTTAAAAAATCCTTTTATATCTCCTCCTTGGTAGGCTTTCTTTTTGAAGAGTTCATCTAACTTTAAAAAACCTTCATTGTAAAAGCCCTCTGCTTCTTGTTTCGTACAACCTAAGTCTTTTAATTGCCAGATCGTTCTTTTTTTTAAATCTTCATCGGCTGCAATATAGGTAAAGATCTGCCGTCGTTGCTTTGGGTTTTCCATACTTAAGCGTTCGCACCATTCCTGTTTGATTTTTTCAATCAGGTAATTCCCGATCGTATTTTTTTGATCAGGATAAAGCTCTAGTTCAATGTCTCGAACCAATTCCGTCAAAGCTTTAGTAAATAGATTTTGAGCATCGTCTTCCTTTCCTCCCATTTGCTTCGCAGTCTTCCACACCGGTTCACTAAAATTACGGATGATCCATCGGATAGCATCTTCCTTCTCCTTCTTTTTTACTCTAATCATTCCGATCAAATTTTCCTCCGAGTACAATTCTTCTTTCATTTGCTTAGGGGTAATCGTTTTAAAAAACCTATCATTAAATTGCGTTTTATTTGTAAATAGGTGTGTTTGACAATCTCAATAGTCCGTGTAGAAATTAAAAATAAGAAAGGATTAATCCTTTTTCATACACCCAAAGTTGAGCAGGGTTTGCAGCTATGGAGGATTTAACCAAAAACGTAGCATTCGAGTTAAGTTGTGAGAAAAGCCAATTCACTAATTTTGATCCGAATATCTTTTTGATACGCTCCGTAATCATTAAGATTTGGTAGAGTAACTCAACTTTACGATCTTTTTTTATCCCAATTTGCAGCTAAAACCTACACGTACTATTGTTTTAGTAGTTCACGAATAATTATTCAGCTGACGGCAGTCAGGTTCCAAAACTGGGGATACCGCCCCCCGTAAGACATGACATTCTTTCAGCAGCCTGAAAGCTTGCGACTCTTATCTATAGCGTTTCTAAAACCTCTGTATACCTCCAGCAAAAGTCGCAGCCCTTCAGGCTATTTAATCCGCTTTCGTTAGAGCTGAATAGTTAGGTTGACGAATTTAAACGAATAGCATAGAATGTCTACGTATTTTGGGCGTTAATATAGTGTTTTCTCTGTCAGTTTAAGAAAAAACAGCCTATTTTTAAAATTATTAGCACTTATCTGAAAGGATTCTCTTTTTCATTACTCCTACTTTTAATCCATGAACTGATGCTGAATTTATTGCTTTCCAATGCAGATTCAAGCTGGGTTGATTAAAATAAAACAATTTCATGGATAGACTTTTGAACTTCGGCACTATTGCCACTTAATTTTTTATCGAATTTTTAAAAATAAACTAAAAATGAAAATTAAAATTTGGCGCTACCTGTTATTCTCGGCTTTGTTTCTATCATTTTCTGCCTGTAAGGAACCCGTTTTATACGATCATGATCTACTTACTAAGGACCCTGATCCACTCACCAAGTCCGTTCAAAGTTTCTGCGATAATCTACTCGCCGAGCCCATTCAAAATGAGTACATCCTTTATTTCAAAGATTCAATTCTGCTAGAATCTGATATTAAAAAACCGGTAAGTACTAGTGAAATTGAAGCTGTTATTGCTGAGCTTGAAGAAGAGGGAGATACTCCAATAAAACACTGCATGTGCAACAATATGGTATTGATGCAAACTCCTGCTGTGGATTTACAAGAAAGAGTACTTGGCGCCGAATCAAAACTAGGCCCGTCTGGTCATAGAATAGGAGTCGTTGGTTCCAATTATCCGATTATTTTTGGCCCTGCTTCCGATCATCCAAATGAGATTTTTGATGTTTTCTCAAGCACAAGGGAATTGACCCCTAGGGATAAAAAAGTAATTGTGGCTATAGTAGATACTGGATTTGATCTTAATCAAAATGACTTGCAAAATTACCTATGGAACAATCCAGATGAAATGGACAATATCGATTGTATTACCTCCGATTTGAATGGTGTTAATATCATTACCCATACGGGAAATAGTTTTCTGTCGGATGGCCACGGAACTGCGGTAGCTGGGAAAGTAGCTGGTTTACCATTAAATCCTAATAACCCTAATTCTGGTTACCCTGAGAACATTGATCTTCAATTAATGGATGTGAAATTTACACACCATGATCAAGCCACTTTATTCGATGCCGTATGTGGGATGCGCTATGCGATTAATCAAGGAGCGAATGTGATCGTAGATAGCTGGGGGCTGTATAAAACAGAAAGAGATCCCTTGTTAGAAGAAGTCCTATTGCTGGCTAAGAAAAAGATGGTTACGGTAGTTGCCGCTGCTGGCAATCACACCAACGATAATGATGTGGAATGTTCTTTTTACCCAGCTAGATTTGCAGAGATTTCAGGCTTTGAAAATGTTATCTCTGTTGGTGCCGCTGACCCTATCACTCAATCATTAGCCAGTTTTTCTAACTTCGGTAAATCTTCGGTTTTACTAGTAGCAGATGGCGTCCAAGAACCTGCCATTTCTCCTAACGGCCAAGCCAACAAAAAAGTAGATGGTACTTCGATTGCTGCGCCAATAGTAGCCAGAACTATTTCAATCATTAAGGCCAATAATCCAACGATCTCTCACCTTAATTTAAGAGATTGTCTTTTGCAAAATACCCTTAGTGATCCTAATTTTCAAACCATTAAAAATGGCTTATTAGATGCGGATGGATCGATTCTGAGCTGCCAGTGAGGATAGGAGATGATTTTTGCTTTTATGAAAATTCAGTATATTGTTATATTTGTAGATGTATCAATAATGAGAATATGAATAAGGCATTAACTTACGTACTAGGGATTGTAGGAGTGATCATCATTTTTAGTTGCCAGGATAAAGATAATTCTCCAATTCCCTCTAGCCCTAAGCCGTTGAAATGGCGAGATAGTATTATCAATTATGCAGATACCCTTTGGAATGATTACTATCAAGAAGAACTTGACTCTAGCGAGGTAATGAATGCTCTAGAAAAGTTGGAAAGGGAGATTAAAAAAAAGCCTGAATCTAAAGGTCTAAGATTGGCTTATTTAGATTACTGTCGAGGCAAGGTGTTATTGGTAGAAAATGACCAAGCATCTGCAATTGCCTATTACCAAAAAACACTGGATCGTTTGACTAAGCTTTCTCCCCAAAACTATTATGAATTGGAGGGAAAGCTTAATCAAAACATTAGCCTTTGTTATTATTACTCGGAAGATTACTACACCGCGCTAGAATATTCTTTAAAGGCCGCAGAATATTCAGACCACCTTCCCGCTGACCTAAAATCCGATATCTATAATCTGTTGTCCAGACTTTACCGTGCAATTGGAGATATAGACAATGCCAAAACTTATTTGGACAATGCTATTGCGACTTACGAAATAAAAAAAGATCAAGCTAAGAAAAAAGAAAAGAGACGCTGGGAAAGAAAGTGGGGCAGTGCCTGCAATGATATGGTTTTCCTTTTGGCGGAGCGATTCCAAGATCCCAAAGCAGCGATTCCTTACATCGAAAAAAGTCTTTCCGTATTTTCTCAAGCTGCAAGAACCAATAGCGATTCTGGAGATCTTGCCAACTGTTATCACAATATGGGCGTCACCTACAATTCAATGGGAATGCCTGTTGAGGCATTGCAGTATTATGAGCAGTCTTTGAGTCTCAATCAATCCTTAAGTAGACGAGGTCGATTCATCGCCCGCAATCTAAACAATATCGGAATCATTTATAAGAAGGAAGGACGACTAATAGAAGCCAAACAAACTTCTTTTCAATCCCTTGATTATTTTAATAAAGTTACCGATAAATTAAGCATGGCCTATTTATATGACAATCTTGGAGATATTCTACAAGAAGAAAATAACTTGGACAGTGCTTTACTCTTTTATAATATTGCAATGCAAAATATTGTTGCTGGATTTTCCCCGCAGGCCGATAAAGAAAATCCATTGGTTCAATCCAATAAAATTGCGGATAAAGATGGCTTATTCATCACCTTGTCTTCTAAGGCAAAAGTGCTTCGCCAATACTACGAAACAACAAAAAACGAGGAGTACTTATTGGCTGCTTTTGATACTTACCTAAGCATTGATTCCTTGGTCGACTTGATGCGTTTCGAATTCCGTTCCGATGCTTCCAAGGAGTCATTGGTAGCTCGAACCAAACCGGTATATGAAGAAGCGATCGACTTATGCCTGGCCTTAAAAAAGATTACCGCTAATCCTCAATACTGGACGGATGCCTTTAAGTTTGCAGAAAAAAGTAAATCAATCATATTGCTGGAAGCGGTGAGAAAAGCCAAGGCAAAATTGCATTTCGATGAAAATTTAATCGCAAAAGAAAAAGGGCTTAATCTGAAAAAAACGTTTTATGAAAGAGAATATGCCTTGGCCTTCCTAGGCCAAGAAAATCATCCGCCCACCGAAAAAATATTGGATTCTCTTTCAAAGTATAGAACAGAATACAATGCACTCGTAGCAGAAATTAGCCGAATCAATCCGATCTACAAATCGTTAAAAAACGAAACCAAAATAGTGGATTGGACTTATCTTCAGGATAGTTTATTGAATGCTAATCAGACTTTTATAGAATATTTTGTAGGAGCTAAAGCCATTTATGCTTTTGTAATTGGTAAGACCTATTTCGAAACAATCAAATTGCCTTTGGATACTTCTCTTAATGAAATAGTAGAACAATTCCAAGAAGGAATTCGGGATCAGACGACGACAAAATATTCAGAACTGGCATTTGAATTGTATTCAAAATTATTTGCTTCCATTAAAAAGAAATGCCCATTATCGGAGTATTTAGTCATTGCACCAGATGGCATTCTTTCTTATATCCCATTTGATGCCTTGCTAAGGGATACGGTTCCCAAAGAAGAAGCAGGTCATTTCAAGAGCTATCCTTATCTTTTAAACGATCACATCGTCAGTTATAATTATTCTGCAACGCTCTGGAAAGAGATGTGCCAATCCAATGAGAAAGCGGGGTCGGAAAAATCATTTGGTGGATTTGCTCCTTCTTTTCCCAAAGGTGTTAGGGTAAATAATAAAGGCGCGCAGCAAGTGACTCGTAGCTTAGGAGAGCTCCGATGGAATATAGCGGAAGTTAAAGAAATCAATAAAATGCTCAGTGGTGATAGCCATCTGGGAAAATTTGCGACCGTCGATAATTTCTTAAAAAATGCCCCCCGTTATCAAATCATCCATTTATCTACTCACGGACAGGCAAACGACCAATTTGGCGATTATTCTTTTCTAGTATTTGCTGGACAAGACAAAGGGGAATATGAAAAACTATATGTCAAAGATCTTTATCCACTGCAGCTTAATGCCGATATGGTCGTATTGAGTGCTTGTGAAACAGGTATTGGAAAGCTACAAGATGGAGAAGGAATGATCAGTCTTGCAAGGGGTTTTTCTTACGCTGGAGCCTCTAGTATAATTACCACCTTATGGTTGGTGGACGATGTCGCTTCTAAAGATTTGATGATCGAGTTTTATAGTTTGCTGATACCGCAAAAAGACAAAGCCACTGCTTTGAATGAAGCTAAAAAAAAATACCTTGAAAATCAAGAACTCCACCGAAAGGCACACCCTCTTTATTGGGCTAGTTTTATCCCTGTTGGGGATATGCAAGCTATTCGATTGAACGATACAGCATTCTAATTTAAGTAGTTCGCGGATATTGGGTTTGCAGTTTTTATTTTTTTACTATATCAGGATGGCTATCGACCTTTGGCCAGGACAAACTTCTCTTCTTGCTATTAAAATAACTTTCATCTGAGTTGAGTAACTACGTTTAATCTTAAAATCAATATCCAAAGACCCTTAGTGAAATAAAAATAGGAACAATCAAGGCAGATTTTATGGATAATTAACGCACTTTGATTACTTTCAAAGGTCAATTGATACAACTCTACAAAGAAAAACCAAAATAGATGGTCTTTCACCCCAAGCTTTAAAGGAAGAAAATTTAGGTTACCAGTCAATAGTAGGTGACAAGGACTTAGAATCATTTTATGATTCTGGCTGTCGTGGCTTTGGTCTAATCGTCTCCTGAAAACTATGATTTCTACCTCAATAAAAGGCTGTAGAAGTGGCTTGTTTAAAATGATTTTAACGCTATTCGAATCTATATCTTATGTTATCAAAAATCTTAAAATTTCTCTTAGGGATCGGCCCAGGAATATTTGCCATCGGCTATACCATCGGTACCGGAAGTGTCACTTCTATGATCGTGGCCGGAAGCCGTTTTGGCATGCAATTACTTTGGGTTTTATTTTTAAGTTGTGTTTTTTCCTGGGTGATGATGGAGGCTTATGGCCGATATTATCTGGTGACTGGAGAGACCGCACTTTTTAGTTTTAAAAAACGCTTAAAGTTTGGTGGCCCCATTGGTATCCTCATCATTGCCGGCATCACCTTTGGGCAATGGAATTCCCTCATTGGTATTCTGGGTATTTCTTCGAATGCCATTTTTGAAACGATAGCGATGTTCTTTCCCGCCATTAAAGGGAGTGAATATTGGTGGGTACTCGGTATCGCGGTGTTCATTATTTCCACCATGTATATTGTACTCCTCAAAGGCAAATATTCCTTTTTCGAAAAAATCCTGATCCTCTTTGTCAGCTTGATGGGACTTTCTTTTTTGTTGTCCTTTTTTGTGGTCTTGCCTCCTATGGACGACGTGATGCTCGGGATGATTCCAAGTATACCGCAAGTGGAAGGTGGAAAAATGTTGGTCGCTGCTTTTGTAGGCACCACGATGGCCTCTGCCACTTTTCTCTCCAGACCACTTTTTATCCAAGGTAAAAAATGGACCAAAGAGAATCTCAAAGATCAACAAACAGATGCCATGTGGGCAGCGATATTGATTTTCTTAATCAGTGGTGCGATCATGGCCGTTGCGATGGGTGCCTTTTATGAAAAAGGACAAGTCGTAACCCGAGTTTTAGACATGGTGGTAACCTTAGAGCCCATTGCTGGTAAATTTGCCATCGCAATATTTTTCTTAGGAACTCTTGCCGCAGGACTTTCTTCCATTTTTCCCATTCTAATGATTGCCCCATTACTCCTTGCCGATTTTTCCAAAGGAGAATTGGATTTGGAATCGAAGCAATTTAAAGTCATGACCGGCATCGCCTGCCTGATTGGATTGACTGTTCCTATCTTTGGAGTGAACCCGATTAATGCTCAAATCTTAACCCAAGTATTTAATGTCTTTATCCTTCCAGTCGTCATCATTTGCATGCTGATTTTAATCAATAGAGAATCCTTAATGGGCGAGCACAAAGCAGGAATTGCTTTAAACCTTGGGATGCTAAGTGCTTTGATTTTTGCTTGTATCATTTCTGTGAATGGGGTGATGGCTATTATTGAAAGTTTTAATTAGATAATCCTTTTAGTCGTATGCCCAATTTAGTGCTCTATATCATCGGTGTTTCCGGTTGCGGAAAAAGCACCATCGGTCGTTCCTTAAGTGAGAAAACAGGTATTCCATTTTATGATGGAGATGATTTTCATCCTGCTGCGAATATCGAAAAGATGAAAGCGGGACAAGCTTTGACGGATGAAGATCGTTGGGGATGGTTGGCCGCCATTAATCAATTTGCGCAAGATACTATTCAAGAAGGTGCTTTGATCATTGCCTGCTCGGCACTCAAAGAAAAATATCGTCGGGTGCTGGAAAAAGAATTGGAAGGGAAGTGTAAATGGATTCACCTGCAATTGGATTTCGACTTGATCGCCAAAAGACTGGAAGAACGATCTGATCATTTTATGCCGCCTGATTTATTGGCTTCGCAATTTGAGGATCTGGAAATACCGAAGAATGCGCTTCACATTACTAATGTCGAAGTGAAAGATACCGTGGCTCAGATATTGGCTAGTTTGCCAAAGCAATAGTTAGGGTACCCAAATGGCATCGTTTTTTCTAAAGCGTTTTCATGCCGAACTCCAAAAGAAAACCTTTTTAAACAAAATGAATTTATCCAGATTCTTTTACACCAAATCCAATCTTCTTTTAGCCTTTGCGTTAACGCTGATGACCTTCGGATACTTATATTTCTTTATGATTCCCAATGCGAAATGTTTCGAACTAATCAATGGCGATCAAATCAGCTTAGGAACTTCTTTTGGCTTTTCTCAGGAAACGGTGGAACGTTTCTTCTCTGTCCGTTCTCCAGAAATGATTGCTTGTTATTCGTGGTTTAATACGCTTTGGGATAATATTTTTCCAATCTTCTATGGATTCATGTATGTCCTTTGGGTTTCGTATTTATTCCAACCCATTCCGAATAAAATAAAAGCATGGAATCTATTTCCATTTGCACAAAGTATATTTGATTTCTTGGAAAATTCCAGACTATCAAGCATGGCCAATCAATACTTGCTCGATCAAACAATTGCTTCCTCTGATGCCCAACTCGCTTCTCTATTTTCTATGCTCAAATGGTCGACTTCGACCCTGATTTTTATTTTGATCCTTGTGGGAATAGGTTATCGCCTGATGGCTTGGGGCAAGAGTAGACAGTGGAATAAATGGATTTAAGAGGAGTGTAAAATGAATCAATTCCTTTGACTTACAATTTACCCTTCCCGCCCTTACCAATAATTATTCCCTAAAATAAAAGGCCAATACCGTTTTAAAAACTTGGTCTAAAGTCAAGATGAATGAAATGGATAATATTTTGGAAGTGGCCATAAACTTATTAAATTAGATGAAAAAATAAAATGAAAAAACTACTACTATTAAGCGGTATTGGATGTTTACTCAGCATCAGTCTGATGGCCCAAAGCCAATATTTTGAATTTATTGCCTGGGCAGATTCTTTGTTGGAAGAAGAGCAATACGAAGCCGCCGCTTTGTATTTTGATAAAGCTTTTAAAGAAAAGGAAGGCACGAAATGGGCTTATTATGATGCTGCTTGTGCCTGGGCAAAAACAGAAAAAAATAAATCAAAAGCAATCGCCTATCTGCAAAAATCAGTCAACAAAAGAATGTTTGATTGGAAGAAAATGGAAGCGGATGAAAACCTAAAAAACCTAAGCAAGGAAAGGGCTTGGCAAAAGCTTCGGGCAGATTTGCTTGCTAAGAAAACAAAATTTGAAGAAGGCTTAAATATCCCGGTCAAGAATCAGCTGGAAGCGCTGCATACCCGCGATCAAACTTTAAGGAAGTTGTACCGAGTAGCGGTAAAAGAATTGGGCGAGGATAGCTTGGGGATTCGCTATTATGAAAGCTTAATGAGACAAGAGGATAGCATCTGCTTAAAAGAAGTGGTAACTTTGATAGACCAATATGGCTGGTTGGGAATCAATGAAGTAGGAGAGCAAGGCAATCAAACGATCTGGCTGGTGATCCAACATGCCCCTTTGGAGGTACAAGAAAAGTATTATCCATTGATGGAAGCATCTGTTGCAAAAGGAGAATCGTCGGGAGCAGATTTCGCTTATCTCGTAGATCGGATTTTTATGCGGAAAGGAGAAAAACAGATTTATGGATCTCAGTATCGATTTGATAGAACCACTCGCAAGCGATTTTTTCATCCCATCAAAGATTACAAAAATGTCAATGCCCGGAGAGAGGCTGTTGGGCTAATGCCCATAGAGACCTATGCGAAATTGATCCATTTGAAATACGATCCTTCTTCTTGGGACGTGGAATGAGTTTTAGATACTAAGAAGAAGGAGTTTTGCGTTGGATTGAATTAAGTTATAGCGTCGTATTTAACAAACAATACATTGACTCGTATTTAGTAAAGTATAAAAATGAAAAACTCAAACAAAGGACCCAGGTCTCTCCTAAACTGGCGTCTTATCATCGGAGGTTTAGTTCTCTGTAGCTATTTCTTTTGGTGTGCTTTAGGCGGCGCTCAAGATCGCTTAGTTCCCTTACCTTTTTTTTCTAAGAGCCATGAACGAACGACTTCTTTATGGGAAATGAAAAGGGAATTGGGAAAGATAAAAACCAAAGCCCAGCAGGACTCGCTCTATGAGTTAGATAAATTGGTAGCTATTCATTGTCGAAAATTTCAATTGGATTACAAAGCTTCTTTTTTGGATATGCCTTATGAAAGAAAGGACATCTTCCAGGGGATGCCAAAGACCAGAGGTAGTGGAAACAGACATGCTCGGAGTAGGAGAATGCAACAAAAAGGCATAGACACCCCGGATTATGATTCGGATATTACCGCGAGTAAAGATTGGTCGAATTATGATTTAAAATCGGTCTTTTATTTTCGGGGTTTGGTCGAGACTAGATCGAATATAGGAGTCTGGCGAAGAACAATTGAAAAGCCCGGGCGTGTGCATCAGCAATTGATTTCTATTAATGAAAAATTGAATGAGGTGGGACATATCGTTGCGGATAATCTTTCGCGCTATGGTCAGCTAACTGGAGAAAAAGCGAACTTGGATTCCACTTATCTTCGCAGCATTGCATTGGGAGAAATAGAGGGCTATCAGCCCATTCCTAATTTTACACAGGAAGTGAAAATTATCAATAGAAATTTGCGTTGGATTTCTTTGTTTTTGAGCGAAGATCCAAAGATGAGAAAGAAAAGTAAAGCCTTTAAGGAATTGGAAAAAGAGGCTTATCACATTACCCCAATTACTGTAGATCGAGAGAAGAGGACGGGCTTATTAAAATATGGTAGAGTAAATATTGATCACCTTTGTAAATTTCAAATGGATTTTTCTAGTGAAAGAGAATTCTTATTCCTGTGGGCAGAAACCAAGCTGTGTGAGGAACAGGAAATTAAGAGGGTTTTTCTAGGTAGGCATGTAACGAAAAAGGGAAAAGGAACCATTGACTTAGAACTTTCTGTAGCTCCTCAAGAGGATTTTTATAGCATTTATATAAATACCTTTTGGAAAAATGATGCTGCAAGAATTCAAGATCATCAAGAATTAACCAGTTGTACATCTTATTATGGACACCGGAATATTAAAGAAGGACATTACGATAGCGATGAAATTTTTTCCTTCGTCTTTTTAGGTCAACCAAATAGGATTGATGAAGAAACAGAAACGATTCTCAAAGAGAATAATTCCGGTTCGGATACTGGAGGATACTTTGTTCTTAAGGGAGGCTTTTTTGATAGTCCTCAGGGTTTTTGTAAATTGATGCAAATTACGAATCCAGAAATAATCTTAGAATCGGCTGCGCTGGGCTTTAGCTGTCCAAATGTTTCTGAGGAAAAAGAAGCGATTGAATTATGAAGTCAATATTAAAATACGGATTGATTGGCGGAGTCCTCCTTTTGGTTTCCGCCAACCTACCATTGATCCCTTATCTAAATATTTATTTTGACTCTTCGATTTCTGGTGCCATGCGATTTATTATCCTTGGAGGAATAATGCTTTTTGGCATCAACGATTTTCTCAAACACGATGAGCGGAAAGGGCAGTACAATTATGGTTTTGGTTTTCTGATTGGTTTAGGAACAGGTATCTTAAGCACCTTAATCTGTAGCACTCTAATCTTTATGATCCGATACCTGGGAGCCAATGATGGAATTGCACTTACCGCTTTATGGAGCTTGGTTTTATATCAACTCCCCTTAGTTTTTTTCCTTTCCCTGATAAGTCCGATGAGTTTTAGAGGCAAAAAATCAGAGGAGCCTAGACCAGAAAGAACGGACATCTTGGATGCCGACCTTTGAGAAAAAGAGGGAAGAATAGCATGGTCTTCAAAAGGTCTTCTTACCTTTAATGCAAATCCAAGATCCTCTATGAATCCCATTAAAAATAGAATCTCCCAAAACTGGAACCTCGATAAAATCCAGATCTCCCACAATATCATTGATTACCACCAACAAGAAAAAATCAAATCCTCTAACGATACGGACTACGTAAGGCTACACTTTGGCCTGCAAGGAAGCTATGAATTTAGTTGTACCCAATTGAATAGTAAATTTGATCTTTCTGGCCATCACAATAATATCATTTATTCCGATGGACTAGACTTGGAAGTGTACAATAAAAGTGAACGCATAGAAACTTTTGGAATCAATTTTTCCAGAGATTCTTTTATCGAAATTGGTCAAAATGGCAATGAACTCCTCCAAAGATTTACCGAAAAAGTAATGGATAAAAAAAGCGATATCCTGGCCAAGCATTGGAAAACCAATACCTTTAAAATCCAACAAGTCATTCAGGAAATCATCCACTGTACTTATCAGAAGGAACTAAAAGATTTGTTCCTGTTGTCCAAGAGTATCGAGCTGCTCGTGCTGCAAGCAGACCTGTATGAGCAAAGCGAAAGCAATGCATTTATCAAAACAGCAAAGGATAAAAAAAAGCTAATCGCTGCTAAAGAACTTTTAAATTCCAGGATTGAAAATCCACCGACGATTGTGGAATTGGCCAAGCTTGTTGGCATCAATGAATACAAACTCAAAAAAGGATTTAAAGAACTTTTTGGAACGACGGTTTTCGGCTACATTCACAATTGTAGAATGATTTTAGCCAAAAGATTATTACTAGGCACGGATAAATCGGCCAAAGAAATTGCCTACGAAACAGGCTATAGTTCTCCCCAGCATTTTTCGAATGCTTTTAAAAAGAAATTTGGAGTGACTCCCAATAGTGTAAGAAATAATCCTGATTCTGTAAGCGAAAGAAAGTAGGATAGGCGAGTTTTGAATTTTATAACTATTCGAAACTTTATCCATCTAAAATTCAAGAAAATGAGTAAAACAATGATCTTTAAAGAAGAAGTCTTTTTCAAAGCCAATCCCGATCAAGTTTGGGATTTATTGATCAATCCAGCAATGACCCGACAATATATGTTTGGCTGCGAAGTGGTTTCCAATTGGGAAATTGGAGGCCCTTTGAATTGGAAAGGAACCACGGAAGATGGCACCGAAGTGATCTATGTAAAAGGGAATTTATTGGAATACGAAAAAGGCAAAAAGATAAGTTCCACCACTTTTGATCCCAATGGAA
>CALLVY010000138.1 GCA_938015925.1 uncultured Saprospiraceae bacterium | reverse complement strand
TCATAAGTTTGGAGTAGTCCGTGGAATTAGGATCTAGTTGTTTGGTGCCTTCTGCCTGGGCATTGAAGTGAAGGCCAATAAACAGGAGGCATAGCCATATGCCTTCTATCCTTTTGGGTAGAAATTTAAAAAGCATTTTTTACAGGATAAACATATCTATATTAGGGATTGGATTGTTGTAGATAAAACAAACAAGTGTGACCATAGGGAACAATCACATAAAAAAAATCATCATTTATTCGAAGGTAAAACTTTTACAGGCGGGTTATTTTCGTCTTTCTACAAAATACATATCAATTTCGCCTGTATTCTTTGCGTGGATAGCTCCACGTGGGGTACAGTCAAAAACGTCCTTTACCAAGTGGTAAGTACTCTCTGAAATATTGACTTTCCCAGCTTCGCCATGTTGTTCTAAGCGAGCGGCGATATTGACGGATTCTCCCCAAATATCATAGGCGAATTTTTTGGTTCCTACAATTCCAGTGACAATCGGTCCCGTATGGATTCCTATTCTTGCACTAAAGAAAGGTAGGTTTTTACCTTGGCGTTCTTTTGCTATATCGCTTAAAAAATCCTGAATTTCCAGCGCCGCCTGAATCACATCAACCGCATGAGAAGCTCTTGCTACTGGAATACCTCCAGCACACATATAGGCATCACCAATGGTTTTTATTTTTTCGAGATTGTATTTGTCAATAATCAAATCAAAGCCACTAAAGTTGTGGTCGATTTCTGCGACGAGCTCTTCTGGTTCCAGGTGACTGGCGATTTGAGTGAAGTTGATGAAATCTGAAAAGAAGATCGTTACCGAATCGTATCTTTTCGCTTGTGCTTTGCCATACTTCTTCAACTCTTCGGCAGTCTCTGCGGGCAAAATATTTAACAGCAAATCGTCTGACTTCTTTTTCTCTCTGGTCAACTCACTCGTCCGCAAAGCGACTTCCTCTTCCAATTGTCTCTCTCTCATTCTCAAGGTATAAATCCGATATCGAAAAACACCATAGACCAAAGCGAGTACTCCCAAAGCGCAAAGCAACAAAAACCACCAGGTCTTGTAATAAGCTTCTTTGATCAGCACTGGAATTTTCAATTCTTCTGTATTCCACAATCCTTGCCCGGCAGATGATTTTACACGAAAAACATATTCTCCCGGAGGGATATCATTGTATCGTGCCTGGTGAACAGGAGAAGGTTCTGACCATTCGGTATCATAGCCATCTAAGCGATAGGTATATAGATTATCGCTGGGATTCTTATAGTTGGCTAAGGCAAATTCGAAAGTAAAAAAGCGATCTTTGTGTCCCAGTTCTACTTTTTTATTTTTGGCCAAACCCACTGTTTCGGAGATGATACTATCAAAGCGACCATCCAAATGCGAAAAGGCGGTAAATAGAATTTTATTTTTCTGTGGTTCTTTTTGTCTTAAAAATTGTTCGCCTGGATAAAAAGCATTGATCCCATTGAGTCCACCAAAAAATAGTCGCCCTTTAGCAGAGCGGTAAAAAGAAACTCGATTAAACTCATTGGCAGAAAGGCCATCTTCTTTAAAGAAACTAAGAAAAGTATTAGACTTGGTATCCAATCTAGCCAAGCCATTATCGGTACTTACCCAGATCGCAGTATCTCCTTCTGACAACAAACCATTGATAAAGTTATTGGGTAAACCCTCTCCTACTCTAAAAGTTCTTTGTTCATTATTCGCAAAATTTATTTGTTGTAAACCGTTGGCAGTTGCCAACCACAAAAGCCCCGAGGCATCTTCATAAGTAGCAATAACTCTATCGTGCGCCAATTGGATTTTGCTCTCTGCATTGTTTCTAAAATTCTCTTGCTCGCCCGTTTCGGTATCTAGTCGATAAAGGCCATGTGTATTGGTGGCAATCCAAAGCTTGTTGGATTTTTGGCCAACATGCAAGTAACTAATATCCAACAAAGAATCAAAAGCCAAGCTCCCATCCTGGAAGGGCTGCAATTTCTTTTCCCTTTCTTCGTAAGTAAACAATTGGTTTTTATACCCCAACCAAAGTTGTTTGTTTTTATCTAAAGCGATATGCCCTTTATCAATAGCCGCACCAGGCAATAAAGCATCGACCTGGCCAGTGCCTAAATCAATGCGTCTTCCGTTCCCCGTCCACAAGGCATCTTGGTGAAAAAGCAACCCAAAGGTGGGATTTTCAAAATCTCCTTGCGGAAACAATGGTCGCAATTCATCATTCCGGGTATTCAGAACATGGATAGAATTATAATAGCTAAAATAAACATTCCCTATATCGTCTTCGCAGATACCACGCATGCTACAAAAACTATTTTGACAATACTCATTGCCTTCTCTCAAATAGTGAAAAAACAATTGATCAGACTTCACGACTTTAATTAAACCAAAATCAGAAGCCAGCCAAATAACGCCTGTGGCATCCGCATAAATTTGTCGAAAAGTACAAGTGTTTTTCGTTAGGGTTTTGACCTCCTCATGTAGGTCTTTAATTTGTCCGGTAGGAATATCATATTGCCAAAGCACTCCAATTCCTCCGATCCAAATAATCCCCGATTCTAAGTCCACATAAAAAGACTGCGTTACACTATTTTTATAAATGCTTTTACTTACCGGATGCAGTTGAAAATTGGTCGCTTCTTTTTTTCGCTCATACAATTCTCCATTATTCAACAAAGCCCAAAGACTGCCATCGGCGGTTTCCTGCATGGCCGTTACCCATCCTACGGAAGCATCATTTCTATTTTTTTGATCCAAAAAGTGCGTTTTGACTACCTTTCCTTTGGCATCGATTTCCCAAATTTCGTTTTCCAAAGCACTGATCAATAAGTGTCCATTATCCAAGGGCAAAAGTGTCCGACGGGCAAAGGTGCCCTCTAGTTTTCGCAAATCGAATAAAGTACTTTGGTCTTTTACTTTTTGCAAATAAGAATTTCCACTGCCCTTATCGTAAGTCGCGGAGTAAAGCATTTTATCCTTAGTCATGCACAGACCATAAGGTTCCCGCTCGATATTGTACAAAGCACTTTCTGTATTCGTTTCTACCAGTCGAATTTGATTCGTGCTTGGATTAAGTAAGCTCAAGGCATTGGGGTGAGCCAGCCAAATCAGACTATCCAGGCCAACATGCATATCTGATACATAGTCGTAAGGAATCCGATGGGTTTCGGAATTGGAGGAATAAGAAATAAAACGAATGCCATCAAAACGATTGAGTCCATTGATGGTCGCTACCCAGATATAGCCTTCTTTATCTTGTTGAACTTTAAAAACATTTCGATGACTGAGTCCTTCTTCGAAGCCATAGATTTTAAATTCTAATGCCCCCAATTGTCCCTGTACCAAGCAGGGAAGAATTAGTAAAAAAAACAGCCACCGAGATTTAAAGTTAAAATCTTTCATTTCCATTAAAGACGCTTGGGAAAATCTTTCATTGACAAAACAAGAATTAGCCGAATGGCTCCTTATTCTCAATAATTCCTTTTCCAGGCTATTCCTGTTGGTTCAGGTGGAAATTAAACAATTTTGGGCGTTTCCCCCAATTTTTATTGGATTCCATGATCAGGTCGCGTGGCTTTAAGGCCTTCTTTCTTTAAGGAAATTTCTTCTTTTTATTCCTCAAACCAAAAGGTCAAACAACATAGGGTTGTCATTCAGGGCTTGATAAGGAATCTCATGATCATCCATGCGTTTTAAAAGTCCTGGATAATCGTCGGGATTATTCAGCTCCAGGCCAACCAAAGCAGGACCTGCCAAACGATTGTTTTTTTTCGTGTATTCAAAATGGGTGATGTCATCTTTAGGTCCCAAAACTTGATTCAAAAACTCTCTTAAAGCTCCTGCTCGCTGTGGGAAGCGGATGATAAAATAATGCTTGATCCCTTGATACAATAAAGACCGTTCTTTGATTTCTTCTGTTCTGGTAATGTCATTATTGCCACCACTGATCACACAGACCACATTCTTTCCTTTGATTTTTTCTCTACACAAATCCAATGCAGCAATCGTCAAAGCTCCAGCGGGTTCTACTACGATTGCTTCTTGATTGTACAATTCTAAAATAGTGGTACACACCTTTCCTTCCGGTACCAATAAAATTGCTTCCAATACTTCTTTACAAATCGCAAAAGTATGGGTTCCTACTTTTTTTACCGCAGCTCCGTCTACGAAAGGGTCGATCTTATCTAAGCTCACTATTTTATTGGCTTTTAAAGATTCGTACATCGCAGGAGCGCCTTGGGGTTCTACGCCAAGGATTTTTGTTTGAGGGCTTATTTGTTGAAAAAGGCTACCCACGCCAGCGGCTAATCCTCCTCCTCCAACAGGTAGCAATACCCAATCAATTTGTCGATCACAGGCATTCAAAATTTCCAAACCTACCGTCCCTTGTCCTGCGATCACATCCAAATCATCGAAGGGAGGGAGAAAAGTTTTTTCTTTGGCTTGGCAATACTTTAAAGCTTCTTGCTGCGCGGCATCAAAAGTATCTCCGACCAAGACGACCTCCACCCATTCTTTCCCAAAGAACCGTACCTTTTCAATTTTTTGAGCAGGCGTTGTTTCTGGCATATAGACTTTGCCTTTCACCTGCAAAAGCTTACAAGCTAAAGCCACTCCTTGTGCATGATTGCCTGCACTGGCACAAACGATTCCATTGGCTTTTTCCGCCTCGGTCATTTTTACCAATTTATTATAAGCACCTCGAATTTTATAAGATCGAACGACTTGTAAATCTTCTCGTTTTAAATACAAGTGGCAATCGTATTTTTCTGAAAGCGTCGGATGATACAATAGTGGTGTGGTGTTTACGATCTTTTGCAGGCGGGTTTTGGCCTGGTATATTTCTTCGGCTTTGATGACTTGTTTGGGGCTAGGATTTGATAGGATCATTGCTATAATTTGTAAATAAAAAACAGGGACTGGCTTTAGATAATCCTAAAAACCAGTCCCCTTCATTTTTTTTAAGCATTGGCTTCTGCCTTATTCTTTTCTGGGCGTAAAGCACGAACCGCTTTGCCCGTTTGCCACATTTCAGACTCGCGCAATTCCGTCAGTTCTACCTCCAATTTTTCTCGATAATCTGCTTGACTATTGCTATCAATAGAACGTTGGGCTTCCTCGCCGGAGGCGACGCTATCGTACAACTCTTCAAAAACCGGAGCTACCGCATCACGAAATTTATTTTTCCAATCCAATGCTCCTCTTTGTGCGGTAGTCGAGCAATTGGCATACATCCAATCCATTCCATTTTCTGCTACCAATGGCATCAGTGATTGGGTCAACTCTTCTACTGTTTCATTAAACGCTTCGCTCGGAGAATGTCCGCGACGGCGAAGCAAGTCGTATTGTGCTTCAAAAATTCCAGCGATGGCTCCCATCAAGGTGCCCCGTTCGCCAGTCAAATCACTGTAGACTTCTCTTTTGAAATTGGTTTCAAACAAATAACCAGAACCGATACCAATCCCCAAAGCAATCACTCGCTCATAAGCTCGGCCGGTAAAATCCTGATCGATGGCGTAACTCGAATTCAGACCTTTTCCTTCCAAAAACAATCGACGCAAACTGGTCCCCGAACCTTTAGGTGCAGCCAATATAACATCGATATTTTTAGGCGCAATAATTCCGGTTCGCTCTTTATAAGTAATCCCAAAACCATGAGAAAAATAAAGCGCTTTCCCTTCCGTTAGATAAGGTTTTAGGGTAGGCCAAATAGCAATTTGTGCTGCATCAGAAAGCAAGTACTGGATAATGGTTCCACGCTCGGCGGCCTCTTCAATAGAGAACAAAGTTTCGCCAGGAACGAAGCCATCGGCGACCGCCTTGTCCCAGGACTTGGAAGGAGATCGTTGGCCAACGATAACGTTCATACCATTGTCGCGTAAGTTGAGCGCCTGGCCCGGACCTTGGACTCCGTAGCCAATGATCGCAATAGTTTCTTTACTTAAAACCTCCCTTGCTTTTTCCAGGGAGAATTCTTCTCTTGTGACGACTTTTTCTTCGGTACCGCCAAAATTGATCATTGCCATTTTTATTGAATTTTAATTAGAAAATTTTAATTATTGATTTGTTTTAACAGACATCGACTCACCGGGCATTTCACTTTCCAATGATTTCAAATAGGCATTTAATTTTTCCATTGGTTTGACAATGGCGACCCGTCCGGATCGGACAAATTCATAGATGCCTATTTCTTCCAAATCTCTCAACAGCGCTTTGGTTTCATGTGCGTGGCCCGTTTTTTCAATCACGATGTATTCTTTTTCGATTTCCAGAATCCGTGCATTGTGGGATCGAATCAACTTTTCGATTACATTGCCATTGGTAAATGCAGAGGTGGGTATTTTATACAAAGCAATTTCTTGATAAACAATCTCTGTTTCGTCGTAGTAAAAAGCCTTAATGACATCTACTTGTTTTTCAATTTGTGCGACCAGATTTTGAATTTTCTCTTCCAAAATATTGACCACAATAATAAAACGATGGATTCCTTTTATCGAAGATTCAGAAACCGTCAGGCTTTGAATATTGAGGTGTCTTCTGGTA
>CALLVY010000137.1 GCA_938015925.1 uncultured Saprospiraceae bacterium | reverse complement strand
GAGAAGAAATAGGAGAGAAATCAGGAATTGCCAACAGTTATAATAGTATAGGTTTAATCAAGTCTGAATTAGGAAAACAAGAAGAGGCCTTGGAGTTATTTGAAAAGAGTTTAAGAATTCAAGAAGAAATAGGAGAGAAATCAGGAATTGCCTATAGTTATAATAATATAGGAGATGTCAAGTATGATTTAGGGAAAACAGAAGAGGCATTGGACTTGTATGAAAAGAGTTTAAAAATCCGAGAAGAAATAGGAGAGAAACCAGGAATTGCCAATAGTTGTAACAATATAGGAGGCATTTTATATGAAAGGAAAAATTTTGAAAAAGCTTGTTCTTTTTTTCTTAAATCCTATCTACTTTTTAAGCAAATGAATCTTCCGGAGCAAAAAAATACTAGATCTTGGCTGGTAGATATTAGAAAAGAAAATAAAAATAGGTTTAAAGAGATTGCTCAAAAAGCCTATGAAACATTAGAAGAGGATTTAAAAAAGCATTATGACGAAAATGAGATATACGGGATGCCTTTAAAAACGGACCCCAAAATAGGGAGAAATGAAAAATGTTATTGTGGTAGTGGTAAGAAATATAAGCATTGTCATGGTAAACGGTAGAAGGTGAGCAAGCTCTAATTAGGATTCAAAAGAAAAGTATCCAAAGATAAAGTGCTTCAAAAAACTAGGAAAAATCGCCTAATTGAAAATAAACTCAAAAATTGATTAAAGGAACCCTTGACCATAAAGCTTCAACCAATTATGAAAAGTATCAAATTGTCAAAATTGTGGGGATTAATAAAACGCAATAGGGTATTGATTTTTATAATCTTTATTGTTGCATTTATATTTGTTGGGAGTTCCTTATTTATATATTCCGATAATCCGAAGGACCATACTTTTCTATCAGAACTAGCTGGTTTTTTAATGACGATTGGAGAAACGATAATCGGAGTTGGTTTAATTGGAGGTGTTATTAATTTTGTTTTTGAAGAATTAAAAGCAGAAGAAAAAGAGGTTCAGGAGAAGAGAAAAGAAAATCAAGAAAATAGAGAGAAACGAAAACTATTGAAGAAAGAAATGCAAAGTAAATTGCAAACGGTTCACGATAATGTTGAACTAGCAAGAGTGCTAATTAAATCGCATAAATCTGGGAAAACTTATGGGGAGCAGATGAGGAATCTTATCATGCCTAGTCTTATTTCCTTGAAGGATCTTAAAAGAGAATTGAATCATATTGAGGATAGGCAATTGACCAATAAATTAGACTATTTAAAGGTCAGTTTAAATTACATGATTGCTTATTTGTATGTATTAATACAAGAATTTGAAAATAGTTACCTTGAGATATCCAACCTGCAAAACTATCAGGATGCCTTGACCAAAAAAATGAGGAGTTTTTATGCAGAAATTGCGGAAAGCAAAAAAGATGGATTAGTTCCTTTGGAAAAGAAGAAAAAGTTTTCTGAAAATATAGAAAAAATGTTTGAAGAAAACCAGGTTCCATCAAACATCGATGTGGTATGGCAAGCGATGGAAGAATTAGATTATATCTGGGATTTTATTTGTGAGATAAGAAATGAAAAAGGAATCAAATCTCTCTATAATCAATACTTTTTGCAGCATTATTTTCATTGCAATAAAATAATAAAAACAAAAGGGGGTGATGTTAATAAAAGATTAATTAGCAGAAAAAGCTTTGTGTCTAATATAGAAGAACTCAAACGGATAGAAGAAAAGAAAGAAAGTGAGGATCCCTTAACGAATAGAGATAGCCTGACCCGGAAAATCATGGAAAATGAATTGAAGTTTGACTTTGAAACGGCTAAAATGAAATCTTGAAAACAGGAACCTTGTTGGCCAGACAGGCGCGAAGGCCCCTGTTAGTACCAACGTATATTTCACCCCCAACCCAAATTCCCCAAACACCCCTGCTAGCTATTCCCTACCAATACCACGCTGCCCAACACAGAGGCGTCCCGCCTCTAGCCGATGGAAAGACCATACATAATTCGTTTTCCTTGAGTATGCTTCTCGAGGCGTCTCCGCCTCTACTCCTTCGGTTGACCCAAGATCAACTATTCCATACTAAAAAAATCATTATCCAGCGAACGAAAGAATGAGTTTAAAAAAAATGGAATGTTACCAAACAGAAAAATACTAAAGGATTTTTTTATCTTAGTAAAGAGGATTAAATAAATTGGGCCAAGATGCGCCTCTCGACAAGCTCGACACATGCCTTTATTTTGATTTTTAAGAGGGCTTCAAAAATTAAGCATAGCCTAGCTATGGTTAACTTTTTTAAGTGCTTTTAAAAGGCAAAAGGCTTGTACTGAGCTTGCCGAAATAACAAGTAGCTTGGCCTTAGTTATTTATTACACGGTACTTAGGTTGAACAAAATAAATTCGATACAAGAAGAGATGATTCCAAACCCCTAAAAGAAAAACCATGAAATCCGAACTCAAAAAAGAATATTCCAATGGAGAAATTACGGTAGTCTGGAAACCCCAAAAATGCATCCATGCAGCAGAATGTGTAAAAGCCTTGCCCAACGTTTACCGACCCGATGAAAAACCTTGGATTAAAATAGATCAGGCGAGTACAGAAGAATTAAAGGCACAAATTGCAAAATGTCCTTCCGGTGCTTTGAGTTATTATGGGAAGGAAGAAGGAACCGAAGAAGTACCATCCGCAGAAACAAAAGTGGAAGTTTTAGAAAATGGCCCCTTGCTGGTATATGGTAAACTAGCGGTAAGTGATAAAGACGGCCATACCGAAACTAAAAATAAGACCACCGCCTTTTGCAGATGCGGGCATTCTGCTAATAAGCCTTATTGCGATGGCTCTCATATTCAAGCTAAATTTGAGGGCTAAAGCCCCGCCTTTTTTCCAAACAAAATAGCAGTCTCCTTTTACAAAGAACATTTTTCTTAGCATCAAAAACGGAGTTGGGGTTTTATAAATAGGAATGGTCCTCTTTTCTTTGGATCTATTCGTTTCGTAGTCATCTTCTGTTTAGGCTTTGCGGGACAATACACCGTCAACTTGCTGCGAGGTGAATCTTTTATCTTTACCCATTAAATAGCACCACAAACAGCCATTAAGTTTTTCCCAAAAAAAAGGGAAAAAGGAAATTATTTAGGATATTAGAGTTTATTCTAAAATGGTTTTATGAGATAAAAATGAAGAATTTTGCTTCCAATCAAGGAACGCCCGGAACCTAATAGCCGTAGCTATTATGGTGAGGACGTGACGCAGAGTGGGAGTAAAAGGCGATTTTTTAGCCAT
>CALLVY010000136.1 GCA_938015925.1 uncultured Saprospiraceae bacterium | reverse complement strand
CAAGAATTATTGGCTGCTCGCAGAATCGATAATGGCAACCAATATTTTAGCCGAGCCAATGATTTTGGTTATTCCAAGCATCCCGACGAAACCCGTCGCATCTGGAATGAAGAAGAAGTCCTCTCCGATGTGGTATGGACCATCCGAAAATTACAACCCGATGTCATCATCAATCGTTTTGACCACAAATCGGCTGGACGTACCCACGGGCATCATACTGCTTCTGCCGAATTATCTTTCGAAGCTTTCGATTTGTCGGGCAAAAAAGATCAATTTCCAGATCAATTAAAATATGTCGATCCTTGGCAAGCCCAACGATTGTTTTTCAATACCTCCTGGTGGTTTTATGGAAGCCGGGAAAAATTTGCGGAAGCAGATAAATCCAAAATGCTGAGCATGGATGTCGGAGTTTATTATCCCATCCTTGGAAAATCCAATACCGAAATTGCCGCGGAGAGTCGTAGCCAACACCGTTGCCAGGGAATGGGAAATACCGGAACTCGTGGAAGTCGAGAAGAATACCTGGAATTGCTAAAAGGAGATATGCCCGCTAGTAAAAGTGATCCTTTGCATGGCATCAATACCACTTGGACGCGTTTGGAAGGTGGAGCGCCTGTTGGCGAAATTTTAGCGAAAGTAGAAGCTGATTTTGATATTGATTTTCCTGGAAGAAGTGTTCCTGCTTTGGTGAAAGCCTACAAGTTGGTACAAAAACTACCAACGAGCTATTGGAAAGAAGTGAAGCAGGCCGAATTGGAAAATTTGATTCAAGGTTGCTTGGGACTTTTCTTAGAAGCCAAAGCGAGTAGTTCTACCGCTACGCCGGGAGAAGAAGTGGAAGTGAAAGTAGAAGTGATCCAACGTCTTGGCCAACCCCTAACACTCAAAGAGCTCCGATATCTACCCAAAGCAGGAGATACGATTCTCAATAATAAATTAACGATCAACGAAGGTTATCAATTCGATAAAAAAATAAAACTATCCTCAGATTTACCACAAACCAATGCCTACTGGCTCAACCAACCGGGTAGCTTGGGCATGTACAAAGTAGAGGATCAGGAAATGCGTGGATTGCCAGAAACACCTCGTGCATTAAAAGTGGGTTTTGTCGTAGAAGTAGAGGGAACCGAAATGACTTTTTTCAAAGACCTGATCTTTAAGAAAAACGACGCGGTGATGGGAGAGGTATACCAACCCTTTGAATTGACGCCTCCGGTATATGCAGGAATCGAAGAAAAAGTATATGTTTTTCCAGATGACAAAGCACAGGAAATCAAGGTAGTCGTCAAAGCCGGACAAAATAATCTCGAAGGCGAAGTACAGTTGGAACATCCCGAAGGATGGCGGATAGAACCGGCCAGTCAAAAAATTAGCCTGAGTCAAAAAGGAGCAGAGCAGCAAATTCGATTTCAGGTCTTTCCTCCAAAAAATCAAATGGAAGGTCAGTTAAAAGCGGTCGTCATGATCGATGGACAAAAGTATGACAAAGAATTGATCGCCATCGAATACGAGCATATTCCAACCCAATCAATCCTATCGGATGCCAGTGCAAAAGTGGTGAGAATTGACTTGAAAAAAGAAGGCAATCGCGTAGGGTATATCATGGGGGCAGGAGATGTGGTACCTGCTAGTTTGAAGCAAATCGGTTATGAGGTGACGCTCTTGGAAGGAAGAGATATTAGCTTGGATCGACTCCAGACTTTCGATGCGGTACTCTTGGGCATCCGCGCTTTCAATACGCTTGATCGACTCAAATTTCAAAGAGATGACCTGATGGCTTATGTAGAGCAAGGCGGAACATTGATCGTTCAGTACAATACCAATCGCCGGATGGTGACCAAGGACGTTGGCCCTTATCCGCTTACCTTATCCAGAGATCGGGTAACCGTAGAAGAAGCAGAAGTACGAATTTTAAAACCAGATCATCACCTCTTGGTCTATCCCAATAAAATCACCAATAAAGATTTTGACGGTTGGGTACAAGAACGTGGATTGTATTTTCCCAATGAATGGGATGAAAAATATGAAGCGCTATTTTCCCTCAATGATCCGGGAGAAGATCCAAAGGAAGGCGCCTTGTTGGTCGCCAAGTATGGGAAAGGCCATTACATCTACACGGGCTTTTCTTTCTTCCGCGAATTACCCGCAGGAGTGCCTGGCGCTTTCCGCTTGATGGCGAATATGATTTCTATTGGAAAACAACCTTAATTTTAAGTGTCCCGCTGATCCCGCTGATTTTTCTAAAATCGAACGTCCTATATCTGCGAAATCTGCGCGATCTGCGGGAAACAACCTAAAACAAAACCAATGACCCAATCCAAAGAAAAACTCCCCGACGATAAACCCCCAGTCTTCCAAACCTGGCGGCAAGTCTATATTTTCGTCTTGGTCCTCCATACGATTATCATTATCCTATTTTATTTGCTGACGCAAAGCTATTCCTAAACCCCCTGAATAAAAATCAATGAGTAATCTAGATTGGGCCGTCTTGGTCGGAACACTGTTGTTTATCGTTTTATATGGCGTATGGAAAACCCGAAACGTCAATACGGTAGAAAGTTATTTATTGGGTGATCGCGACCTGAAATGGTGGACGATTGGCTTGAGTGTCATGGCGACACAAGCCAGTGCGATTACTTTTTTATCCACTCCCGGACAAGCTTATGATGATGGGATGCGTTTTGCACAGTTTTACATAGGATTGCCCGTAGCGATGGTGATTTTATGTGTCTTTGTACTGCCCATTTACTATCGACTCAAAGTCTATACGGCTTATGAATACCTGGAAGGCCGCTTTGATTTGCGTACGCGATCTCTGGCGGCGATCTTGTTTTTGATGGGACGTGGATTGGCGACAGGAATTACGATCTATGCCCCTGCTATTATTTTGTCCTCTATTCTCGGCTGGAATTTATCCATCACCATTGGAGTGATTGGAGTAATTGTGATTTTCTATACGGTACTCGGTGGAACCAAAGCCGTGAGTCAGACTCAACAGCAACAAATGATCATCATCCTAGGTGGCCTTTTCGTCGCCTTTTTGATTTTGATGAACCAATTACCAGAAGATGTTCATCTTATGGATGCCTTGTCCGTAGCGGGAAAAATGGACAAACTCAACGTCATTGATTTTAATTTTGATTTATCCAATCGCTATAATTTTTGGTCTGGAATGCTGGGGGGAAC
>CALLVY010000135.1 GCA_938015925.1 uncultured Saprospiraceae bacterium | reverse complement strand
CAACAATCCGATTCCCCAACTCGCATCTTGCGCTATCCCGAGATTGGAACAACAAAGTGACAGGGCTAATAAACGAAGGATATAGAAGTTTTTAAGATTTTTCATCTGGGATTATTTTTGAAATTAAAAAGCCTTTTATTTCTACTTTCAAAATGCAATCCAAAAATGGGATATACTAGAGTTTATTCTAAATAATTTAGTATGGCTAAAAAATCGCCTTTTACTCCTCTGTCATCCCTTCCGCTAGCGGTTCCCTCACTTGAATGTCCACTGGACATTCACCAAAGGATCGTTCGCTCATGTGCTGCCCTTCCGTGGTCACGGTTCCCTCACTTTGAGTATTGTCATACTCAACCCCTTGGGATCGTTCACTCATTCACCATAATAGCTACGACTATTAGGTTCCGGGCGTTCCTTGATTGGAAGCAAAATTCTTCATTTTTATCTCATAAAACCATTTTAGAATAAACTCTATTGAATATGGATTAAGGCAATATTGAATATGGAATGGGACTAAACAATCGTGGGGATTTAGGGGAAAGTATTGTAGTTTTGGGCAATATATGAGGTCTAATTTCTGCTTAATAGTATACCTCAAAAGCATATTTAAAAAAAATCACTATTTTACCATCAGAAATCTAATAACCCCATTTTACCATAAAAAACTAAAAATGAAATATACACCTAAAATTCTACTCCTATTTCTCGTCTGTTTAATGACGACTTCCTGTGGCAAAAAGAAATATGAATTGCTCCAATCCGAATTGCTCCTCGCCAATAAAGACCTTGGAGATTGTGGCGTAAAGCTCAATGATTATATGAATCAGCTTAGCTCGTGCAAGCAAGAAGTGACGAATGTTCGGAGTCAATTGGATCTACGAGAAGAACAAATTCAGGATTTGCGGAAGCAAATAGAAGATTATAAAAACCAACGTGATCAGACGATCAATCAGGTTGGAGATTTGACGGTACTGTCGCAAGCGGCCAATGATAATATTGCGGTAACCCTTGCCCAATTGGAAACCAAAGACAAATACATCACACTTTTGCAAGCCGCCAGAACCAAAGCAGATTCTATCAACCTGGCACTAGCCGTCAATCTTAAAGGCGTACTCAAGGATGGAATCGAAGATGAAGACGTCAATGTAAAAGTGGATAAGACCGTTGTTTTTATCAATCTTTCAGACAAGATGCTTTACGAAAGTGGCTCCTCTACCCTCACCCCAAAAGCACATGAGGTATTGGGTAAAATCGCCAAGATCATCGAGAGTCGTCCTGGCTTGGAAGTAATGGTAGAAGGTTATACGGATAATGTGCCGATCAGTAATTCTTGTATGATTGACAACTGGGATTTGAGTGTCAAGAGATCGACTTCTGTCGTTCGGGTTTTACAAAAAAATTATGGCATTCATCCAGATCGTTTGATTGCTGCGGGACGCGGAGAATATAACATGCTCGCTAGTAATGAAACGGCAACTGGCAGATCGACTAATCGTCGTACACGGATTATCATCCTGCCAAAATTGGGAGAGTTTTATGATCTATTGAATCCTGGTTACGCACCGGAATAAAAAATTGATTTTCAGGATAAAAAAAGCGCCTTAGGAAAATGAATTCCTAAGGCGCTTTTTTTTAGTTCGAAAGCTTATAGTAAAATAAAAGTCAGAAAAGTAGATACCAAGGTGACCCCAATACCAATAATAAAAATATTATAGGCTAATCGAACCCAAGACATTTTTTCTCCCAATCGGCGGCCTACATAATACATATCCTGAGCAAGGTGTGCCGTAAAATCCGCAGGTTCTGCCAAGGCTTCCTTCATTAACTCAAAATACTCTTGTGGCTTTTGCTGGTAAAAATTTCCAAAGAAAAAAGGACTCTTTTTCATTCCCGGTTTTACCTTTTCTCTTCCGATGTTAAAATTGGAAGGCTTTAGTACTTGTGCCGAGATATAGATGGCGCAGAAACAGGTGGCAGCCAGGAAAAACAAAGGAATATATAAAAATCGATCGACGATCAAATCCATGTTGGCGATAATCAAAGGCACTAAGGCCGCGATCATAATCGCATTCAAACTCAACATCACATTGGCCTTATTATCCGCAATCGCGGTCAAGTCTATATTGTTTCTCTGGGTCGTACGGATAATGTCTATCGTAATCTTCTCGTTGGAAAGTGCCTTCTTCTTCTTTTTCTTTTTCTTCTTATCTTTCTTTGCGGGAGGCACTACCATTACTTTTTGCTCAAATGGTATCATGTGTTTTTATTTTCTTTGAAGTTGTCTTAAAAAGAAAAATGATTCTAGTTATAACAACTTCGCTAGTTAGATGTGCTTAATAATTATGCTATTTTATTAAAAAATTATTTACAAGGTTTCTACCGCTTCTGGAATTTTCAATTCGACTTCTTTCTTCAGAAAATCATTGAGGTATCGAATGGTTTCTTTTTTAGAATCGAAGCTTAGATATTTGATGTCTTTTACCGTTTGGATCAAGACTTCTTTTTTATTTTCAAAGGTGGCAAACAACTCTTCGAGGTTTTCTAAATCCTCAGGATTGGCCAGGTAGATTCGGTCGTTCAAGGTCTTTTGACCCAGTTTAGTGTCGAGAGTCACATATGGAGCTTTCACTATTCCAGAAAAATCAAAATCATAAGGCACACAAATGGCTTTTCCATTTTTATTCATCACTTTGACATTGTGTCCTTGTCGGTAATTCCAATCTACATTGCCAATCATTGCTTCAAACAAAGCAACGGTCTTCAGGTTTTCAGCATCCATTTCATCCGATTCTAATCCAATCGTATTTTCCCATTTTTCCAAACCTAAACGAGCCCGCAATTCTGAAGTATCTTCAATCAAAAAGCCATATTGTTTTTTCTTATGGCCCGTCTTTTGATCCAGGTAAGTGATTTTCAAAAACTGCACCCGAAAACTCTCGTCACTGATTTGGTTGTACAGCTTATAGGTCAAAAATTCTTTCAATAATAATTGCTTGGCCATCCCTTCGTCCTCTACACAATGCGTCACCAATTTCATTTCATCGAATTTGGCCAAACCAGCCGCTTCCAAATCCTTCTTTTTAAAGTCGATTTTCAACGGAGGCATTTCGCTACACTTCGTTCTTCTATATTTCCCACGCACCTTCAACTTGATGTTCCATTCTCGTTGCTGATCAGATGCATCCGTATAGGAAAAAACCGCAGGAAAAGATTCATCACTTCTCCGATTCTCCAACATCGACATATCAAATTCCAAATCTACTTCCAGGATTTCTTGATACTGCAATTGATCAAAAATACTCTCTCTCTTCTCAGGATCTCCTCCCTGATTGCCCAAAGCAAACAAATCTCCTTGTACAAGAGATAGGCCGATCATCAGCAAAACTGTCAGCACGCAAAACCTAATATTTATTGACTTTCTCATAACGAATAATTTTCCTTAAAATACGGCACAAAGATGTAGCTAATCCCTATAAACAATTAGGTCAAAAGAAGGCTTTTAATGGTCAAAATGGGACAAATAGATTAAGAAAAGGTTAATTCGAAGGGATAAAGGTGGAAAAACAGGCATTTTACATAAAATCGGTACCGGGGCTATTCCTCTTGGAATTGAGAAAAGTGGAGAAAAGTAAGACTAGTCCAGCCTTAGAATTTGCGCCTAAAATTAACGGGAGTGCTGCCCGCCAATTTTTTAAAGTATTTTACAAAGTTGGTAGGATCATCAAAACCCGTTTTATAGGCAATCTCTTTAATTCCCAAGGAAGTATTCATCAATAAACGTTTCATTTCTATGATCAGCAAGTCATTGATGTAAGCCTTGGCGGGTTGATTCATGATGTCCTGGGTGATCCGGTTTAGTTTTTTGGAAGAAATAGAAAGGGCATCGGCATAATATTGCACTTGACGAGATTCTAAAAGGTGTAGGTTGAGCAACTTTTGAAATTGCAAAAACTCTTCCTGGTATTTGGATTGAGGCTGGTCTGCTCGATTGGATTTGCGGATTCGTTCGGCCATACACAGCAATATCTTTAGCGCAGACTGGATGATCTCTTCGGTCAATTGGTCATCAGGCGCATTGTATTCATCGCCCATTCGGAGGATCAATTGGGAGAAAATGGGCATCTGCTTTTCGGTCAATTGCAAAACGGGTGGATAGAGGTGGTAATTGTAGAGACTCAATTGTTGCATCAAATTGGAAGCCATGCTACTGCGTTCCAAAAATTGCTCGGTAAAAAGCAGGAGAAAAGCATCTCGCTCCAAGTTCTTTTGAAAGGCGTGCACCTGATCTTTAGAAATAAAAATAATACTCCCCTTCTTATACGGATAACTTTTGAAATCAATATAATGTAAGCCCTCTCCTTTCATCACATAAAAAAGGGCATAAAAATGAATTCGATGCGGCCGAAAAGGATCGTACTCACTTGGTGCATTATCGATCAACCATTCCCAGTTGGATACAAAGGAAAATTCAAAAGCCTTTTGATGTCGGTTTTGAAAATTTACGCCAGGAATGTTTTTTTGATCTTCCACTTTTTTTATTTAGCTATAAAATGTACCGCAGAGCGGCCAAGGTAGATTTGAAGAAAAGCGTTTTGAAGGACGACCTTAAAGTGATACACCATACAAAAGTAATGGTCTTACAGGAGTTTCCTAAAAAAGAGAAGAAATAAATCCGAGGCTTCGAATTTATTTCTTCCAATTAGTACCTTTTGTACTTCCTTATATGAGGTTGTTTAAAAAAGCCCTCAATAATTTCATTATGACTTTTCAAACAAGTTCTATATCAAAAATCTTATTCAATTATCACTCTCAATGTTTTCGTCAAACCATTACTTTTCAGGTTTAAGAAATAGACACCACTTGCCAATTCCTTCACTTCCATCGCATAGGTATTGCTTCCGCTAGAGGTCTGAATTTTTTCTTCCAAAACATTTTTACCTAAAACATCGATCAACTGAACTTGAATATTTCGAGCATTAAAATCTTCGATTGCCAATACAAAACGACCATCATTTGGATTGGGAACTACTAAGGCAGAAAAACCACTCGCCAAATCTTCGACATTCGTATTAATTAATACTTCAACATCTTGTACGATGGTAATTGATCCACAGTTTTCTGATTCCACCACTAAGCTAACCACAAAAGTATCCTGACTGGCATAAGTATGAGTTGGATTCATTTCTGTAGAAGTATTGCCGTCCCCAAAATCCCAGAGGTAAGTCACTACATTACTGGTAGTACTCGTGAAGGTGACTATTCCATTGTCATTTACCGAAACAAAATCTCCTGTCGGTAAAGGCTCCACAATAACTTCTTGCTTAGAAGAATCTACTCCATTTGCATTGCTTACCAATAAGGAAACTTCAACGGTTCCGGCATCCGACCAGAATACAGGATCAGGATATTGTTTAGTTGAAGTTTGAGGCGTTGCACCTAGACCAAAATCCCAAAGGTAAGTATCCACTATTCCTTCTGATTGATTGTCGAAAGACAATTCTTCCAAAACACAGATGGTCGTATCTGGAGTAAAAGAGGCTACTGGCAGCGCAGTGTATTCTTCAACATTGATATTATCCAGATAAAGGTTATTCCCTTTTCGGGTAGTATTGATAAATTTTACGAGAATATCTTTTCCAGTAAAAGCAGCAAGAGAGACATCCATTCGAAGCCAGTCTGTTCCTTGAGTTGGCATCCAGTTGGCCACCATAGTCTCCACGGTATTTAAGCCTTCCAAATTAGAATCATAGATAAACCCTTCTGATTTATTTCCACAATCTGAAAACACTTCAATTTGCAATCGGTCTGGGCCTCCCGTGGTAGGTAAAGCATAAGATCGATCAAAAGATAATACGGGAAAAGTGGCGTTCGTTAGATCAAATGGAAAAGAAATGAGTTCGTCTTTTTGATTAACGGTGGGATAATCAGGATTGGGCAATACGGCCACTTTCCCTACAGTTCCATTGATTTGTATGACTTCGTCACCAATCCAAGTGATACTATTGTCGGCGTTTCTAATCTTCCAATCCATTGGAGGGAAATCATTGGTTTCAAAATCTTCCATTAGATCTGCACTGGTTGGATTGGCATAAACGGTGACATTAATGGTTCTCGAAGTAGTATCATCCATTCTCAATTCTTCGTCTTGCAAATTCACCCAAGACAATATTTTATAGGTACCATCTGCGGTAAAACTAAAGGGCATTGGAAACTCAAAAGTCTCTATCGCATCTACTTTGAGGGTATCGGTATAAACAGCGCTTACTGGCGGCTCATTATTGATTTGATAAAAAACGTCGAAATTGGTTTGATCCATTTCTCCTTTATTCTGAACCCGAACTCTTAGATGATCTTCTACCAATCCACAACCTCCCAACTTATTGGAATTTGTAATCCCCAAAGCTGCTAGATTATTATTGACTACACAATTTACAAAACCAATAAATCTATGCTGGATCGCAATGGTTCGCTGACTCACAAAATCATTAGCGCCACGTGCTCTAACGGCAACCCAAAAAGACTCCTCTGGATTGAGTACTGGGATTTCGTAAAAATTGTCAGTCGTTTGAGCAATGGAATCCATAAACTTATCGCCGAGCATAAAAATATCATAGGATTCTGCCAGATCTAATGAATCCCAACTAAGCCGAACGTTTCCAGGACAAACTCTTGATATTTGTACATTAATAGGTGGACTAGCAATGGAAAAGAATTCATCATTCGTATCAGAATAAATCCCATTCCTTACTCGCACTTGCACTTCTCCATTTCCATGCTCCATAGGTACATCCCACTCGTAGAAATGTCCTTCGGAAGCGATGGTATCAATATTTACCCAATCGATTCCACCATTTAAAGAGTAATCTAAAATAAATGGATCATTAGTGTCAAAGGCATCCCAACAAATTAATTCTTCTCTTCCCGGGATAAAGCCTTCTCCTCCATTAGGATAAGTCAAAGTAATCTCATCTCGAATAAATTCGTAAATGATGTGATAGGGATGATTCCCAAAAGGCAATTCAAAACCATCAACCACTAAATCATAAGTTCCAGCTTCTGGATTATCAATTAAAACCTGCTCCATGTTATTGAGGTTATCGATTCCACGGGTAGCAGGCATATTCAAAGCTGCAGAACTTGCGGTAGGATCTAAAATCCAAGGCAAGGTCTCTACCCCTCCTGGACTAATTCCTTTAAAATTCAAATCATTGATTAATGATTTCCCCACAGAAGGCGCAGCTTGAGGATCGGCCCAATACAACATAAATTTCACCTGACGGACACCAGCGGGCACATCAATTTGATGCGTCTTTTGAGCTCCTGGATCGATATTATCTTTGAGGTATCTTTTCTCTTCCAAAAGTTTTACGGCCTTAAGAGCATTGACATGTCCCCAACCGCTACGAAAATCTGGCCCCACTGCTTGTAAATCATTAGCAGTGTTTATCATCACTCCTTTGATCAAAGCAGACTCTGGCATTTCTCCGGTATTGAGTTCTCGGTAAGCTTGGTAAAGTTGTGCCATGACGCCCATGATACCAGGAGCAGCAGCAGAAGTTCCTCCAAAACTCATATAAGTATTTTCGGGACCAGTAGAAACATGACCTGCACCATGCGCACAGATATCTGGTTTTATTCTGCCATCATAAGCAGGACCTCTACTACTAGAAGCTTCGAGTAAGAAAATATCTCCCAGGTTACCGGTAGCAATTACATTTTTTCCTTGCTTATGTCCGCCGGTGATGTTTCCCCAACCAGCTCCAGCTCCATATTCACAATCGCTAAAACCATCATTTCCTGCGGAAAAAACATGCATCAAGGTTGGATTTTCGTACACCTGACGATCAACCGTTTCGGTGATTTCGGTATATCCGGCATTACAGCCATTACTGTAAGAAGAATTGGTTAAAACAACTCCTTCGTTGAGGTGTAAATCCAGCGTGTTGTCTAAAAAATCTGCAACATAATCTTTATTGTAAATAGTCGCTCCTGCGGCCATTCCTCTTTGATCAGGATCTAAGTTTCCGGCACCTACTGAAATACCCGCGACACCATCGCCATGGGTTTCATTAGCAGCTACATCTGTAGAAAACTCTGTCAATCTCCCTTCAAAATCAATATGTGGTCCAAGTGCACCATCATCTCTTACCAAAACAGAAATCCCTTCCCCATCGTAGTGGCGTCCCATTTTGCTGGAGGCGTCCAATACATTATTTCGGTGCATTGCTCTTCCTCGATCACTCTCTGGAATACCTTCCCCCGGAATTTGATTGACAAAACTAACCATGGGTTGTTCTAGCAACCAGTTCAGATCTTTGCTATTGATTTTCAATTGGATGATATTCATAAAATCCGGTGCCTTAATGATCTCCAATCCTTTTGATCGAAAAACAGACTCGACATAAGCGGCGGTAATATTTTTGGGATAACGAACCGCCAAGCTTAGCCACTCTCCGTCTCTGGCCCATTCATCAAAATTACCTTCAGCGACTACAAAACTGGTTTTCCAGTTTTTATTCCATTTGCTGATTGCTCGCACATTGAAGTCTTGTAATTTAGCGAGGTCAAATGTTGCCGGGAAACTGGCGAAATAAGCTTTATTGGGAATGTAATCCAATAATTCAATGCCTGCTCTTTTCAGTTGTTCTAGTTGAGCGGTATTGGGCAATTGATAGAATTGGATCAAACGGTAAAATTTACCTTGAACCAATTCCTTGGATTCTGGATTTAAGTCAGTAGAAAGCGTATGAATATTTTCCTCTAAAAGAACGCGCTCTTGCAGTAGAATCAACTCATATGGTGCTGTTTCTAACTGAGCGGAGATAATATTAAAAAGGAAAAGAGTGAACAGGGAGCTTAAGAATAGTTTTAGCTTCGGCATTTTACTATAGGGGTTTATCAATTTTGTA
>CALLVY010000134.1 GCA_938015925.1 uncultured Saprospiraceae bacterium | reverse complement strand
CAAGTCCCATTTCATTTTCATCTATGTATTTATTTACAAGCAAGGGGTTCCTGGCTTCATTATATAACATTATTCGATCTTCTAAATAAATAGAAGTACTGAGTAGTAAATGTATTTTTTTGCCTCCTTTATACTAGACTTTATTCTAAATAATTTCGTATGGCTGAAAAATTGTCTTTTTCTCCCACCCTGCGTCACGTCCTCACCTTAATAGCTACGGCTATTAGGTTCTGGGCGTTCCTTGGTTGGAAAAAAAATCCTGCATTTTCATCTCATAAAACTATTTTAGAATAAAGCCTACTGCACACCTAATTTAATATTTTTCTCATCGCCAACACTATTCGTAATTCCATATCTTAAAAGAGGGTCCTCAAACTGACGATAAAACAATTTTGCTTGTAAAGACCAATGCTTTTTTATGCGATAATAATAACCTATTCCTGGCAATAGAGAAAGGTTATTTGAACCGAAATAAACATCGTAAGTCGCATGCAAAGGATAGAGAAACAAAGTATGCCTCCCCTCTTCAGGAGTAGGCTGAGCGGATACAGCGCAAGCAAAACCCATCATAAAAATCAGTAAAAATACTTTCTGCAATCGCATAAGTAGATCGTTTAGCTTTATACTTAGAATAGTTAAGTAGTTCACGAAATTTAAAAAGTATATCCAAAACCTAAAGATTCAAAGGGTATAAATTCTTTGACGAAGTTATTTTTAATATTCGAACCTCGCGCGCCATAATGCAAAGCATTCCCAATAAATACCCTTGCATGTTCCCCAAATCGATAAGCCAAACCTATCCCTAATTCCAATCCTAATTCATTTTCCATAAAAACATTACCAGCGAATATTTCATTTGCGAGAAAGCCTAGAAGCCTTTCTTCCTTTCTATAATAAAAGGAATATCCAAGGCCGATTTGCCATTTCCTATTGAGGATAAAATGTTGCAGCCCAAGTTTCATTCTCTTATTCGCCTCCAGCGATCGCTGACCAAAACGACCCATCTTGAAATTTTGCATGGCAAAAAATTTAGCTTGCAGCACCCAATTCTCTCTAAAATGAAAATGATAGCCTAGGCCCAACAATAGATTTTCTTTTCTGGGCATAAAACCCTGGGGTCCTCTAATAAACGATTTGACATCAATATTTCTTAAGTTACCGTAATCTCCTATAGCATCATGCGTATGAAAAGGATAAAAAAACAAAGTATGTTTCCTTATTTGAGATTGTCCGTGTAGCGAAGCACAGAAGAGCATTAGGAATAGAAAACAAATTTTTCTGGGTAAGTGCATGTTATATTTTTCATTTTCAGAACCTATATCCAAAACCAAGAGATTCTATTGCATTGAATTGCCCTCTATAGTAGGAAAGAACGGAAGATCCTGTTCTTGCTATTTCTCCGTGTCGAAAAGCAGAACTGAAAGTTAAGAGAACTTGCTTATTAATTTGAAATCCCAAACCAAAGCCAAAATCAAGTCCTATTTCATTTTCTGTTTGATACTTTTTTATAGGTTGGGGGTTCAGACTTTCGAATACTTTTATTTTTCGGTTTTCTAAATAGACAGAGGTATTCAAGATTAATCGTATCCATTTTTGTCCTCCCAAATACTGAATTCCTAGTTTTATATTTTTCTCTTCCTTAAGACTATTCTGATTTCCAAATCCTCGAAGCCCCCCCTCCAATTGTCGATAAAATAATTTCGTTTGCAAGTACCAATTTTTTTCCAACTGATAATTATAAGCGATACCTGGTAAAGGAGAAAATTTCTTTGAACCCAAAAAATTATCGTAAGACACATGCCAGGGATAGAAAAACAAAGTATGCCTTCCTTTTTCGGGCAAAAAGGGAGATTGGGCTTGCAAAGAGTAAGCTAAGCCCAAAGTTAAAATCAACAACAGAATTTTCTGCAAAGCCATGATTGAATAGATTTCTTTTCTAGAACGTATACCCAAAACCTAAAGATTCCACAGGATTGGCAAGCCATAGCTCATCGAAGAAATCCCCATTTATATTACCATAGCGAATCGCCATTCCCCAAAACAATCTGGCTTGTTCATTGATTCGGTATCCACCGCCCAAGCCAAACTCAAGCCCTACTTCATTTTCTCCAGAAGTAGTCACGATAAGCTTTTCTTCGTTTCTACCAAGGTATTTAAACTTTCGATCTTCGATGTAGCCCGAAAGACCAAGTTGCAACTGAAATTTTCTATTCCGGCAATAATAATGGATTCCAAGCTTTATGTTTTTTTCTTCCGCAGTACTTCTCAATGTTCCAAAAAGAGGATCTTCCAATTGCCGAAAATACAATTTCGCTTGTAAGGACCAATCGTCTTTAAAGTGGTAAACATAGCCCACCGCTGGAAAAGGGGAAAAAGAATTTATAGAATAATAGTCAAAATAATAAGACAAATGCAAAGGGTAAAAAAACAAACTGTGTTTTCCTTTTTGGGAAGGAAATGGAGGTGTTTTTTTGGGCTTTGATTTAGATTGGGTTTTGGTTTGGGCTTGCTCTGATTTAGATTGGGCTTGCCCGGCGCAAGCTAATCCCAAAATCAAAACCAGCAATAAAAACTTCCGAATTAGTATAGCCATATTATTTTTTTTTAAATGATTGTCTTAAATCTTTTCAGTCTTTTAAAAAGTATATCCAAAACCAAAAGATTCCAAAATATTGTCTTGCCAACTACGGTAAGAGGTTCTTATTAATTTATCCTTTTTGATCTCTCCATGTCGCAAAGCAGTCCCAAAAACCAATCTCGCTTGATCAGTGATTCGAACACTAAAGGATAAACTAAATTCAACACCTACTTCCTTTTCCTTAAAATAGAATAACTGCGGACCTTCTCCTATGATGTCGAATCTATGGGTTTCTACAAAGTTTCGCTTTTCTAAATAAGTATGCAACCCAAGTGCTATTTGAAATCTCTTGTTGACGCAATAATACTGGAGTCCTACTTTTATATTTTTTTCGACTAAGCCTATTTGTACCAAATCAAAAAAGGGATCTTCCATTTGCCGATAAAATAATTTTCCTTGTACCGACCAATCCTTTTTGAAATGATAGTTATAACCTATCGCGGGTAAAATAACAAAATCTTTTCTAGCATATCTATTATACTCAAAAGATCGATGCAAAGGATAGATAGACAAAGTATGTCTGCCTTTTTGGGAGGGATAGGTAGTTTGTGATTGGGCTTGCATCGAGCAAGTGAATCCTATCATTAAAACTAAAAATATCATTTCCTGTAGTCGCATAGCTAGCTAGTCTAATTCTATTTTTTTGTCAAAAGTTTTATTTTCAATTTCTTTTAAAAGGTATATCCAAAGCCTAAAGATTCAAAAGGATTTAGTTGCAATAAAGAATAACGTTCTTCTGTAATTTCATCCCCAGAAAAGAAAAAGGAAGTCCTTTCACTTAAACCTATTCTTTTGATAAAACCATAGCGAAAAGCAGCACCAATAAATAAGCGAACTTGTGAGTTAATTTGATATCCTAATCCAAAGCTAAACTCCAAACCTCCTTCTTTTTCTAGAGCAAAGGAAGTTCTGGTTATATTTCTTCTGGTAAAACTAAATTCACTAGATCGATCTTCAACATAAAGATAGCCTCCTATCAAAACTTGTAGTCTTTTATCGATCCAGAGGTGTTGTGCTCCTATTTTTATATTTCTATCCGTGAATAATCCTTGTATTACTGTGTTTCCTGGTTGATCGATCTGCCGTAAAAAAAATTTAGCTTGCACTGCCCATTTTTCTTTTACTTGATAATGATATCCTAGCCCAGGTAATGGATTAAAAGGTCTTTTCCCACCAAAATTCGGTGGCGAATAACTTCTATGCAAAGGATAAAAAAACAAGGTATGTTTTCCAATCTCAGACTGTGCCGATAGGGATGCCCCTATGCCTAACAACAACAAAACACACCATAATTTTTGCAACCACATATATTGAACATTAAGCCTTTCCATTCAGATAAAATACCAAGAAACAATGAGTCTTAACTTTGCAAGTGTTTCCTCGTTCCTAAGTTAGGCAAATACTTTCTGCCAACCTAATGGACAAAAATAGTGTTTTCAAAAAAATTAGATCCGCGTTTTTTTCCTTTCGTCAAAACAGAAAAGTAGCATTTCATTTTTCATAGCTTAAAAAAGTACTTGTTGGCCATTGATTTTCAAATAAAGAAATTCAACTAGGAATCCAACGCAAAAAAATAACATTTATTGGCAGAAGCATTTTCAAGAATGCCAATAAAAAGGAAAGAAAGAATATCCTGAGATAGTCTACTAAAATAAAACCTAAAAATCTACTCCCCTACCTTCAACCTCTTCCTTTTATTGGCTTTGGACTACTTGCCAGACCCAAAGCTCAGAGCAAGCAAGTATAAAAGCTCCTGAATTCAGTTTCCAAGTAGATAGTCTTCGGACAGTTATTATAGACAATGGAAAAAAATGAGGTCAAGCCTTAAAGAAAAAAGATGCCCCAGGATCCCCTGGTTTACAAGTAGGTCAATATTTGGAAATTGCAAAAAGAGGGGATTTACAAAGTGCTTATTAACACTTATAAGGATGTCAAATAAAAGTTTTTTAAATAGCGGGAAGGGAACCTAGTAGTGGCCAAAGGCCGATAGCCATCCCGAATGGAATGCAATAGCATTCAAACCGAATCGGATTGCTGATCGCTGGCCACTACCAAAGTACAAATCGCATTTTTAATCGATCCTTAATGGACAAAATGAGGGGTATTATTTTTATTGCCACCTTTGAACTGGCTGAGTTTTTCAACAGACACTTTATTTAGTTTTTTGGCTTTGCCTAAACTTTGCAAATCCTTCTTATTTCCAGTTTCTTTTAGAGTAGTCATCATTAGGTCGTTTTAAATTATGGAATCAAAACACTCTCTAAGATAAAAGTACTAGGCTAAATCTCCAATGGAAGCTTCTCTTTTTTCTTCGTAAGCCTCCATCCCCGTTATCCTTTTTATCCCCAAAAACATTAAAAAGATAAAGATCGCCATCAGACAATGGCTGATATCATGGTAATTGAACCAGCGACTCAAACTAAACTGGGAATTATAAGCGATCCCAGGAACAATACCATACACGATGGTACAGGCAATCCAATAACTCCCGGGGCTTTTAATGGTCATATAGTTGAAAATATGCAAAGGCAAAATCATAAAAATCAAAAAGACGGTAGAGTTGATTTGAGGAATCATAAAATTGCTATAGTCGGGATGAATCATCAAACCAGCGACCAATAGGTATTGGATCAGCATCCAAGCCCAAAGACCTGAGAACAGCCATTTTGGAATCAAAGATTTCACTTCGATCAAAGTCGCCCAACCAAAGCACAAAAAACCAGTGGCACTCATAAACCATCCAATGATTTTCATCCGGGGTCCAACATAAGCTTGCAAAGCATGACCAAACCAAGCGGCAGAAGTCATTCCTATGGCAAAACAAAGGAAGTAGTATTTATATAAATTAAAATTCTCCCGTTTTTCGCCCTTGTACGTTTGCAAACGGTAAAAAGCATAAAAGCCTATCAGGCCTATTAAAAAGTCGGTCAAGGTAGTGATGGGTTCTCGCCATTCCAGCGCCCCCACAAAAATGGTTGGGTTTAATTCTTGCATGTCTCTTCTTAAAAATCAGCAATTGATTTATTCTAAATTTAATCTAAATATCGTTTGACCAAGCCAGCATAGGCATCGATTCTGCGGTCGCGAAAAAAGGGCCATATTCTCCGAACATCTTCGGAGCGCTGAAGGTTTAATTCTGCGTACAAAATCATTTCTTTTTCCCCTTCTGCCTCCGCGATCATTTCTCCTTGTGGCCCAGTCACAAAACTATTGCCCCAAAATTGAATGCCCTTCGTTTGTCCGGAAGGATCTTCTTCAAAGCCCGTTCGATTAACGGACAACACAGGAATTCCATTGGCTACCGCATGCGCTCTTTGAGAAATAATCCAAGCCTCTTTTTGTCGATCTTTTTCTTCCTGCGAATCAGAAGATTCAAAACCAATCGCTGTTGGATAAATCAAAACATCCGCGCCCTTCATCGCCATCAGTCTTGCGGCCTCCGGATACCACTGATCCCAACAAATCAATACGCCCAATTTCCCCAAAGAAGTTTGGATCGGCTCAAAACCTAAATCACCAGGTGTAAAATAAAATTTCTCATAATAAGCAGGATCATCGGGAATATGCATCTTTCGATATTTTCCGGCAATGCTCCCATCCTTTTCAAAAACTACTGCGGTATTGTGATAAATCCCTGCTGCTCTTTTTTCAAAAAGCGAGGTCACCAAAACGATGCCTAAGTCTTTGGCCAGTTGGCCAAAATGATCCGTAGAAGGCCCAGGAATGGGCTCCGCCAAATCAAAGGTATCTACAGATTCTACCTGGCAAAAATAAAGACTATTGTGCAATTCTTGGAGCACAATTAATTCCGCTCCTTGGGCGGCTGCTTCCCGGATGTTCTTTTCCAAGAGCAGTATATTTTGAGCCACCACTGCCCCATTGGCTTGCTGAATCAAAGCGACTTGTATATTTTGTTTTTTGGTCATAAAACACTTTCCGGGTATTGCATTGTTACACAGTGAAGGGAACCATGCTGTTTGATTAAAACACGGCAATCTATTCCGTGGACTTCCCGCTGGGGAAATACTTTACTTAGCCGCTGTAAGGCGACTTGATCCATTAAAGAATCATAAAAAGGCAAGAGTACTTTATCATTGATAATCAAAAAG
>CALLVY010000133.1 GCA_938015925.1 uncultured Saprospiraceae bacterium | reverse complement strand
GTGCAAACGATAGTGACGTGTTTAGCGACACTAGCCGTTTTGCACTTTGTTATGGTGCGTTTTAATCTTTTTATTCAATCAAATTAGTAGTAATTTTTCGAAATTTAATAAAGACATCAGATTAATTTTTTCATCAATTTTCTAATGTTTTTTTCTTTGTAAATTAACTGAATAGTTTCTATATATTCCTCTACAAATCTTTGGTTTTTATCAAGGTTTCCGAAAAGCTCATGCTGCTTAAGAAAAGCAATTTTATCGTTCGAAGTGTTCTTTGCTAATTGATGCAATTCAGCTTTCATCGAATCAATAATTTCTAATGGTTCATTATTTTCATTTATATTCTGATCACTATAATAACACCATGCTGCTAAAATCAGCGTGGCATATTTGATGCTTCCGCCAGTAGCTAAATTTTCTTTAAGTGTAGGAATTAAAAACTTTGGTAACTTCGCAGAGCTTTCCGAACAAATGCGACTGACACTGTCCTTTATGTTGGGATTTGCAAATCGCTCCTCCAAACTATCTTTGTATTTCTCTAAATCCATTCCTTCTATAGTTCCTAAAACGGGACTTACTTCCTTGTCCATAAAATGACGCATAAATTTTGCAAAAACAGGATCTTCCATACAAGCATTAATTGTTGGATGTCCATGGATCGCACCAGGAATACCAAGCACGGAATGTCCAGCATTTAAAAGTCGGATTTTCATTTTTTCATAAGGGCTTACATCAGATACAAATTGAACCCCTAATTTTTCAAGAGGTGGTCTGGCATTCGAAAAATTATCTTCTACTACCCATTGAATAAAAGGCTCACAGACAACAGGCCATTCATCTTTTAAGTTATAAGTATCTTGTAAATAATTTATAGCTTCCGGTGTCGTTACGGGAGTGATTCGGTCCACCATCGTATTTGGGAAATTGACATTTTTTGCAATCCAAATTGCAAGATCGGCATCTTGTTTTTGAGCAAAAGCTAATAACATTTTATGAGCTACGTCACCATTATGCTGAATATTATCACAAGATAAAATACTAAAAGAGGGGAGTCCCTCTGCTCGACGTTTTCGCAATGCAGCTGTTAGAAAACCGAAGATTGTTTTCGGCTTGTCCGGATGCTTGAGTTCATCTTGAATATCTTTATTTTCAAAATTGAAATCTCCTGTACTTGGATTAAAATTATAGCCACCTTCGGTAATGGTTAAAGAAACAATTTTAGTATCAACGTGTGCCATTTTATTAATGACCAAATCAGGCGTATCTACTGCTAAGAGCATCTCCTTCATTGAGCCTATCACTTCACTTTTAATAGTTCCATTAGGATGCTGTACCATAAGTGTATATAAGCAGTCTTGTTTTTTTAGGATGTCATATATTTTTCGATCAGCTTCTCGCAATCCCACACCACAAATACCCCAGTTCAAGGCATTGTGTTTTTCCAATAATTGATGAATATAATATGCCTGGTGAGAACGATGAAATCCTCCAACACCAATATGAACGATTCCCGTTTTTAATGCTTGCCTATTGTAATTTGGGCAAGAGAGATGTGAGGAAATCTGAGGAATGTTTTCTTGATTTAATTGAATGAATCCCATGTTTTTTTAATAAAAATAATTTTAAATAGTTGTCATCTTACCTCTCTTCATGACCCAGTATGCTGTTACAAAATACAAAATAGTACAAACGAATCCATAGGTATAAAAGGTTTCCCGATTAAGGATATAAGCCGCTTCGTCAGCACTTCCAAATAATACAATTCCCGCTAAAATTAAGGTTGTGCCCAATGAAGCCAAAGCAATAAATTTTAATACTTTTGAAAAGACGGAGCTGTCTTTGATAAATACAGGTTCGGCATCAGCCATTTTTTGTTGAAAGCGTTCGATGTTTTCTTTTTGACTTAATTCCTTGGCTTCTTCTTCTGGATATTTTTCTTTTGCACCATACTTACTTGCTAGTAACGTGTAAACGATAATTGTGAAAAACCAAGTAGGAATAAACAAATAGTAGAAAGACATCACATCCAACATATTTAAACCAAATCCAAATATTAAACCTAAGCCCCAGGAAGCTACCGCAGGTAAACTATGCGTATAATTTTGGTACTTGGACCAATATCTTGTATAACCTATTTTTGGGAAAATTTGATGCTCTGCAAAAACAATAGCCCCAACAGGTACAACTATTAAACCAGCATAAGTCAATAATGGTAGAATTTGAGAAAAGACAAAAGGAAAACAGGCAATTATAACCATTGAAAAACCAACTGCCAAGGTCGTTTTTCTAAGAGATAATTTGCTAAAAATAGCTTGTGCAGCCAGACCTGCTCGGTATAGATTGGTAATTGCTGTAGTCCATCCTGCCACAATGACGATGACGAATCCTGACCATCCCAATGCATAATAAGCAACATCACCAGGGTCTAATTCTACGATTGCTTTTCCCAAAATTACCGCAGTACCTGCCCCCATAATTCCAGCAGCGATCCATGCGATATAATGACCAAAGAGCATTCCTGTACTCGTTGCTAATCCATAAGATTTCTTTTTTGCAAATCGAAGCAAGGCCATATCGATCAAGCCAAAATGGGTAATCGTATTTGCAGCCCAACCAAAACCGATAACCTCCAAAAGACCAATTCCAGACTGCCCATTACTATCCACACCAGTCCAAATAGATTGGTTTCCAATACTTAGAAAATCCGTCCAACCACTTGGAAGTGTTTTTCCTAAAACATCTAATGATAATGCCGGCATCAAAACAAGGGCACCACTTGTAAACATGACAAATAACCAGGGCGCACAAATACCCGAAAATTCAGTAACGGCATTGAACCCATAAATAGCAACGGATACGACGACCGCACCAACAACCAATACGATGATCACAAACCAAATATTAGTTGGATACCAATTCAACTGGGCAGGTATATCAAAAGCAAAACGAACAGCTGTCGAAGACACCGTGACCATTGCGGCAGAAATAACAGTAAAAATGAGCACATTGGCCCAGTTATACAATTTTGACATAGAATTACCAGCAATCTTGTTTAGGTAAGTATAGAGACTTAGGCGAGTATCAACGGCTATCGGAGAAGTAATCAAAGTCCAACTCAGCACCGCCAATATATTTCCAATGAGCAGTCCTAAAATAATATCCATTGTCTTTGCTCCCAAAGCTACAAAGGTAGCACCGATTACGAATTCAGTTGCTGCAACATGTTCTGCTGCATATAATCCAGCGAAGTGTGTCCAGTCGTGAAGTTTGTGTTTTGGAACAGGTAATTGTTCCTCGTGCATTTTTTCAAATTCTTGAAAGTCACTTGTTTCGTTCATATTGTTGATTTAACCATTTTGCTAAAACTCAGGTCTATGGCTAAATTTAAGTAAAAAAATTGTGTTTATTGAAATCTTTTAGCTGGTTATGAATCTCAATTTACTTTCAAACGAGGTTTGACATTTACTGATTACTATTTGGTTTAAGTTATCTTACTGTCTGTCTTGGGCTGGAGTGCAACACTCGGTGCAAACGATGGTGACGCGTTTAGCGGCACTAGCCGTTTTGCAGTTTGTTGGCAGCTTTTTTTAATTCATTTTATATTTCTCTCTAAATTCAGAAGGACTTACTCCTACTTTTTTCTTGAATAATCTTGAAAAATATTGT
>CALLVY010000132.1 GCA_938015925.1 uncultured Saprospiraceae bacterium | reverse complement strand
ATTGATGAACTCGCAGATGCCAAAGGAGCAGCATTAAAGATCATTATCTTAAATTTTGTCAGTATCAATAATATGGATAGCAGTGCTACTCATGCTGTTGAAGAAATGATGGACGATTATCGGGCAAGGAATATCAAGCTCTTTTTTACAGGCTTGAAAGGCCCCGTTCGCGACGCATTGAGCAAAGCTCATTTGACAGAAAAGATTGGAGAGGATCACTTTTTTATGAGTGTTCAGGAAGCGGTGGATTACTATGATGCGCAGAGCGGTAATTCTGGGACACCTAATTTTCAGGAATTCATTTTACAATCAAATCCCTAAACGGACACCCACCCGCTTCTCAAAGATAAAAACCTCCTTTGTGACCTACGTCACCAACTCAAAGATCAAGAGGCTTTATCTTTGTAATAGAAATAAACTTAAAAGCGCTTAAAAATCAATACAATGAAAGTAGAACAAATTTATACTGGATGTTTGGCAGAAGCCGCTTATTATATCGAAAGCAAGGGCGAAGCCATTATTATTGATCCATTGAGAGAAACACAACCTTATCTGGATAAACTCGAAAGAGAAGGAGCGAAGTTGAAATATATTTTTGAAACACATTTTCACGCAGATTTCGTTTCCGGACATTTAGATTTGGCAAAGAAAACAGGAGCGACCATCGTCTACGGCCCAATGGCTAAAACAGGCTATGATATTTATTCTGCAAAAGATGAAGAGATCATTGCCCTTGGCGACGTGACCATAAAAGTATTGCATACACCTGGACATACGATGGAAAGTACAACTTACCTTTTGAGAAATGAGTATGGAAATGACCATGCAATCTTTACAGGTGATACGCTTTTCTTAGGAGATGTTGGTCGCCCGGATTTAGCGATCAAACAAGGAGAATTAACGAAAGAAGATTTGGCTGGTTTGCTATATCATAGCCTTCGTAAAAAAATCATGACGCTTGCCGATGAGGTCATCGTATATCCTGCTCATGGAGCTGGTTCTGCTTGTGGTAAAAATCTAAGCAAAGAGACCTGGGGATATTTGGGGGAACAAAAGCAAAGCAATTATGCCCTTCGAGAAGACATGACGAAAGAAGAATTTGTCAAAGAAGTAACGAGCGGACTCATGCAAGCCCCTCAATATTTTGCCAAGAATGCCATGATGAACAAATCAGGGTATAGCAGTTTTGATCAGGTGTTAGAACGTGGAGCCATCGCATTAACTCCTCAGCAGTTTGTGGCCAAAGTGGAGCAAGAAGAAGCACTGATTCTCGATGTTCGAACCCAACAAGACTTTGCGGAAGGACATATTCCAGGGGCAATATTTATTGGTTTAAATGGCGGATTCGCTCCTTGGGTAGGTGCTTTGATTACCGATATTCAACAAGCGATTGTATTGGTAACACCAGAAGGTAAAGAAGAGGAAGCCGTAACGAGATTGGCAAGAGTAGGCTATGACCATACGCTCGGTTATTTAGCAGGAGGAATGGAAGCTTGGAAAAAAGCAGGAAAAGAATCGGTTCAAATCAAATCTATTTCGGCAGAAGAGTATGCAGAAAAATTGGCAGCAGGTTCTGTAGAAACAACCCTCGATGTACGTAAGCCAACAGAATTTCTAGCCCAACATTTAGAAACGGCCATCAATTTTCCATTGGACTATATCAATAGCAATATGACAAAATTGAATCGAAAAAATACCTATCATCTCCACTGTGCAGGAGGCTATCGTTCCATGATCGCTGCTTCCATTTTACAAGCCAGAGGATTTGAAAATCTGGTAGATGTGGCGGGTGGTTGGAATGCTATTGAAGCGACGACTGCTCCCAAGACGGACTATGCTTGCCCTACCTCAATGTCTCAAGAATTCATTGACAAGGCAGTAGCTGCTGTCATTTAATTGCCTTTTTATTTTTTAAATATTCCTCTTATGAAAGCTTCTTTTGATAAATTAATCAACGCAGATCAACCCATTTTAATTGATTTTTCTGCGGAATGGTGCGGCCCTTGTAAAGCAATGGCGCCCATCTTAAAAGAAGTGGCTGCGGCCGTTAAGGGCAGCGCCAAGATTATCAAAGTTGATGTAGATAAAAATCGGGCACTAGCCGAAAAATATGAAGTAAGAGGCGTTCCTACTTTTATCCTTTTTCAAGATGGCGCAATTAAATGGCGACACAGTGGCATGCAATCCGCACATCGATTGACAGAAATTATTAAAGAAGTAATCCAAACAAATAACACTCTTTGACAAACCCGTGCTCGATCAAAAGAAGAACTTGTAAACCATTGTCGTGGGTTTCTTCTTTTCGATTGATCACGGGTAAGTAGTTCGCGGATATTGGGTATATATTTAATTTCGCGAATTACTTAAGTCAAAGCCCCAACAAAAATTATGGAATTTATTGTAGAATTTATCAGCCAACCCTGGCACTGGGCAGTCTCTGGAGCAATGATCGTCTTTGTGATGTTCTTACTCTTGTGGTTTGGTGGCGAATTTGGAGTGTCCTCAAATTTACGCACCATGTGTGCCATCGGAGGCGCCGGAAAAAAGCACGAGTTTTTTAATTACAATTGGAAAAACCAAATTTGGAATTTGGTTTTTATTGGCGGTGCGGTGATTGGTGGCATTATAGCGACGACCTTTTTGGCAAGTCCTGAACCTGTAAAAATTGCAGCAAGCACGCAAGTCTATTTGGCTTCCGTCGGAATTTCTACACCACAAACTTTAGCGGAAGGAACCGGTTTTGCACCTAAGGAAATATTTGAAAATATAGGAACACTCCCCAATTTAATTATTCTCCTTTTGGGAGGTTTTTTAATTGGATTTGGAACGCGTTGGGCCGGAGGATGTACTTCTGGTCATGCGATTAGTGGATTGGCCAATTTACAGGCGCCATCATTAGTGGCAGTCATTGGTTTTTTCATTGGAGGACTTTTAATGGCTTGGGTGATTATGCCTCAGTTACTAAGTCTTTAGCAGATTCTAAGAATAAAAAAAACAAAAATGAAACTCATAAAATATTTATTGGTCGGCATCTTATTCGGAATTGTAATGACCAAATCCGAAGCGGTATCTTGGTTTCGGATTCAGGAAATGTTCCGCTTTGAAAGTTTTCATATGTATGGAATTATTGGAACGGCAGTAATCTTGGGAGCACTTCTGACTTTTGCGATGAAAAAGGGAAATATGAAAACCATCGCTGGCGATGTCATCCGCTTTAATGATAAAAACTGGAGTGTGCCGCGTTATCTTTTTGGAGGAACGATCTTTGGTTTGGGGTGGGCGATGACTGGTGCTTGTCCGGGGCCGATGTTTACCTTATTGGGGCATGGAATTTGGGCTATAGGTTTAGTGATTCTTAGTTCCATTTTAGGTACTTATGTCTATGGTGCATTGAGGAATAGATTGCCCCATTAGAGGACGAATAGCCGAGTAAGAATATTGACTTTTCCCTTAAAAGGGAAATACAAACATTTATTCATATATTACGAATTTTAAATCAATTCCTTCTTGATGACTGTCTTTAAAGTCGCCATTTCCAAAGATGCCATTTTCTTTTTTCTACTAGGTCTATTGATCTTTAGTGGATCTTGTCGAATGGGGAATGATCAAGAAAAAGGGGAGGTGGAAGTATTAAAGACTAGCGTTCTGGAGAGCCTGGAATTGACTTCCAAAGATTCGATTAAAGCCAAGTATCTGGTATCTGTAAACAGTATCAAAAATCAATTGGATGCAGGGGAGCCACTGTTGATCTTTGAATTGAGTAAAGGAAATCATTTTACGAAAGAAGGTCATCTTCCTGGTGCCCTTCCTTTGTGGCGACCAGATTATGGAAGTACGCAGGGATATGACTTTGGAGGGATGAGAGCTTCTAAAAAAGAAATGGAAGCTTTGTTGAGTTCAAAAGGCGCCACTCCGGATACCTGGATCGCGCTATACGATGTAAAAGGAAGCTGTGATGCGGTCCGTCTTGCCTGGGTATTAGACCTGTATGGTCACAAAAAAATCAAGATCATCAATGGCGGAAAAGTAGCCTGGAAAGCACAGGGTTTTCCTTTAGTCCACATTTCTTCTCCTTTACCAAAACCAACAGCCTATCAATTTGTTTCCCCTACAAATAATTCTCGTTTGGCTACAATAGAAGACGTAAAATTAGCCATTGATGATCCCGAAATTCTAATAGTAGATACTCGGGAACCAGAAGAATACGCAGGACGGGCTTATATTAATAAAGGCAAACTCTACCGCTGGAAAAAAGGAGCTTATAGCAATGGATGTATTCCTTCTGCGATTCACCTAAACTGGTCGGAATCGGTAGATTTAGACGGAGATCATCGATTTAAATCCATTAAGGATTTGCGGTATAATTTTGAAAAAGCAGGAATTACACCAGATAAAAAAATCATAACCTATTGTCATTCTGGAGTGCGTTCTTCCAATACCACTTATGTCTTAACAGAAATCCTTGGCTATCCGAATGTGAAAAATTATGATGGTTCCTGGATAGAATGGTCTTATCATTATCAAAAAGATAAGAGTGTGGCTATTCAAAGACACACCAAGGAAGAGGAGTATCAGCGAGAATACCTAGCTTTGGAAAATCAATTGAAGGAAGAGGGAATGATGGAATAAATCTGCTTGTGATTAAATCTAATAGCCTGAAAGGCTAAGACTCTAAAACTAGGGGCACCGCCCCTAGAAGTCCACGGAATCCAATTGCAGCCTGAAGGGCTGCGACCCTTGATAGAAGCAAAT
>CALLVY010000131.1 GCA_938015925.1 uncultured Saprospiraceae bacterium | reverse complement strand
TACTACGGTGCACTCAATCATTCGATTGATCTTGCTGGAGAAATCGGTCAGTCAAAAGCTCTTTTGTCAAGTTTAGAAAAACGTAGAAATGCCTTGTATCTCGCTCTTGATCATTATTTTGGAGCAGACGTAGAAGGTTTGAAAACCTATAAATACTATAAAGAACATCAACGACTTCGCCACTGGATTTGTCTGCCCTTGGTGGTGGGGATTCACGATCGAATGGAAGCTACGGTGACCGCTCTTTTTGACAGCCTTTGGACCGACAATGGAATCTATGTAGAAAAAAATGCACAGGAGGAAGCCAATGCCGAAATCTTTTGGGATCGAGGAACGCTTTATGCTTTGCGCGGAACCTTCTTTGCTGGCGCTACGGAAATTTCTCTACAGCGATTATTGCAATATTCCAATCAGCGCTTGTTGGGCAAACGAGTGCCTTATGCGGTCGAAGCTTATCCCGAAGGGAGTATGGCGCATCTTTCTGCGGAAAGCGGTTTGTACTGTCGGGTATTTACAGAAGGCCTGTTTGGGATAGTGCCCAAAGGTTTGCGTCGTTTTTCTTGTACCCCAAGATTGCCCAAAGCCTGGGAGGAGATGGCGCTGCGAAAAATTAAAGCTTTCGGTCAGGAATTTGACTTGGAAGTTGTTCGCGTAGCGAAAGGGAAAATGAGTGTTTTGATTAAGGGGAGTAATGGAAAAGTGTTGGATAAAAAAACAGGGGAGATTGGAAGCGTGTTTGACTTCTCCTTCTAAAAAAAGGGAATGGACTTTAAGCTAAATACAATGAAGTCTAATGAGCATAATCAAACGATGATCTTACTGATTGCAGAAAGACTATCGCTTGATTATTACTGCTCATTGCGCTGTTTTTAAAATGCTTCTCAATTTTCTAAGTCAATAAATAAGTTAGGACAGGAATAAGAAACAAAACTAGATTGGTAGCATGATACAGTGGAATGTGAACAATGCTTTTCGTTTGCGCGATATGCGCGATCACATTAGCAAAAAAGAGAAGCATTGCTAAAGCCACAAACCAGATGTAATTGGGCGTAAGCATCGACATCGCAATGATCGGAATGACCATTGTAAGGGTAGGAATCACCATGATGACTTTTAAATAAGACAATACATATTCCTCGTCTTTACTCGCCGCATACTCCAGGTAGCTGACCCATAATGATTTTTTGCTGTGCTTGATTTCTAAGCGACTATTTACTTTTGGATAATTGCTGGTGATGGTAGCCATATGAATTGATTTTAGTGTTATAGAAATATAAAAGACCTTTTTGTCCTTTATTTTTATAAAAAAAACTTACCTATTATATACCTCTTGATGAAAACCCTTTAACAAATCTTGCAAACTATTGTCTTTACACATCGAAGTAAGTTCCGTTCTTACCACTTCAAATTGATGGTGAAGAGGGCAGGGCTTTTTAGCATTGCATGCGGAAAGACCTAGACCACATTTGCCGAAAATACTTTTCCCATCAATAGCATCAACGATATCGTAGAGCGAAATTTTAGTCAAATCTTTAGAGATATAAAAACCTCCAGATGGGCCTTTCTGCGAACTGATGATCTCTCTTTTTACCAGGTTTTGTAAAATCTTAGCCGTAAAAGATTCTGGCGTATTGGCCTGTTTGCAAATGTCTTTAATCCCAATTTTCTTATCCTCTTTCCCTGCTTCCGCAATGACTGTGAGTGCTCGGATTCCGTATTCGCAGGCTTTAGAAAACATGATTTTATGACTTTAATTATTAGATACAATACAAATATAGGACAAAAAGGTCTTTTATTCAAGTTTTGCTTTGTTTTTTTGGAAGAATTGTAGAATCGATTCTCAATAAAGTGTTTGAGCAAGAGGGGATTCAGGGGGGCTTTAAAAAGGGAAGGAAGAGAAGTAAAGATTTGATTTTTAATGGAAAGAATTAGAATAAAGCCTATTGTGTTTTATTCATCAGAGCAGATTTAAAACTCAAGGGTGTTTGCCCATGCCATTTTTTAAAAGCATTGACAAAAGCGCTGGGTTCGGAATAGCCCATGAGGTAACTGATTTTTTTGATGCTCAGGTCTTTTTTTAGATATTCCAGAGCCATTTCTTTTTTGATGTCGAGAATGATTTTCGAATAGCTATTGCCTTCTTGTCGAAGTTTGCGTTGTAGATTCCTTTCTGACATCATTAAGTTTTTGGCGATATCGCTTAAAGAAGGAATGCTAGGATCTAGCATGGAATAGACAATAGCTTTAATGGTGTTGGAAAGAGAGTTTTTTTGCTTGACTTGATGGGACAATCGTTGGCAGGCTACTTTCTCTAAAGTTAAGAGTAATTCATAATCTGCATAAATGATTTTTTCTTCCAGAATCTTTCGATCAAAAGTTAAGCAATTTTTACTTTTCTCAAACTGGATTTTTGTCTTGAAAATACGCGTAAACTCCACTTGATTTTCTGGTGGAGCAATAAGACCTATTGCTTTTGCAGGATATTCCCTTAGCGTTAAGAAAGCGATTTCTTTATAAGCAAAAATCATAGAAGAACTCAAGAGGTGTTTGGTCGCTAGCGGAAAAGCTTGTAAGCAGTTTTCTTCGATGACAAATTCGAGGTGAAGCTCTTGCGCTTGCAAATTACTCTTGATACTCAATACATTGCTGATCAAATTAAAATTTTGTATGCTCTTTTCAATCGCCTCTCCGATATTTTTACTCACTTGAATCATCTGTCCGACCAAGCCCAGTGCCGCCAAATTGTATTGTTCTCCCAAGTGCAAACCAAAAGCTGGGTCCTTACTTTTTTGGACTAAGAACGCTAATAGACGAGCAAATTTTTCAAAAGGAATAAAAGGTGTTTCCTCTCTAATATCCCCATGAAATTCCTGTAAAATTTCCTCTGCGAGAAGGCCTCTTTGCTGGGCAAAACGCAAAAGATTCTGAACGATAGCTTGAGCTATATAATACTTATCCATGTTGCAATTTAGTACATTTTAAGTGCTTCTACAACCTGATAGCGGAGCTTTGCGATGAGAAAATGAAAATGCTGTGTCACTGATGAATTTGTCGTTTCTGCTCAATTTATTGGCGGCTAAGATCAATTTTTGCTTTAGTATAAGACTTATCTTTGTATCAGGATATTGAAGTAGTAGAATCTCTTTTATTCAAAAGATGAAAAAATTAAAAGTAAAAACCAGACGAAAAGTAATTATTAAAATGAAAGCATTACTAAAAACCATTGTACTCTTAATTCCAATTTTTTTTACCAGTTGTAGAATCGCAGATATCAGTCAATCCACGACTTTGTCGCCTTCTGATTCTGAACGAATCGCACAGGAAAAGATAGAAGAAACGATCCTGGTTCAAGGATTTGCTAGTTTACAAAAGCAAAACGTTTATTCTTTTACCGCCACTGATTATTGGCCTGGATTACTAGGAGGAATTGCGAAAATTTGGCCCGATAAAAAAACAAAATTTTTATTCCAACACAATTTCAACACCTTCGATGGTCGAGCACTTTTTTTGGATGGCAAAAAAGAAGGAGATGAAATTGGCGTGCAATCATGGATTTATTATGAAAAAGCAAAAGAGAAGGGAGAAATTGAAAACTTAGATACCGGAAGCAAGCAAAATAAACTAGAATTTGGAATGGTGGTCTTTCATTATTTCCTAGAACTGCCCTTTCGTTTAAAATCCGCTCCGGTCAAACGCTACTATGGCGAAGCTAGCTTAAGAGGAAATACTTACGATTTGGTTTTTGCCAGTTGGGGCAGCGAAGCGCCCAATAAAGACCACGACCAATACATCCTCTGGATCAATCGCGAATCTAAACTCGTAGATTATTGTGTATACACTTTACGAGACAATACCAATCCACTGACGCGACACAAATATGGCTCAATTGCTTTTCAGGAATACAAAAATGAAAATGGTTTTCAGGTGCCTACAGTGATGCCTATATTTTTGGATGATGGGGTGATTAAGAGAAAAACACTCGATAAATATTTTCATCGATTCAATATCCATGAATTTTCCCTTGGTGGTTTTGAGGAAGCACGTTTGTATCCTTTGCCGGATCTAGAAAAACAATTGGATTATAAATAAACAATCAAACAAAATACCACTACTTCAGCTTTCAAAAACCTGTACCAAAAAACGATTACCCTCCTCCGAAATCCACGTCTCCTTAAAGCTACCTCTCGTAAATGACCGAATCACCTTAGACCAAAAATGCTGAGAAATAATATTCTTTTCCATTTCCCGGATTTCCCACTTCCCCGGATAAGCTTTAAAAATCCGCTGAGCAAGTGCCAAGCCAATTCCTTTCTTCCTAAAAGCAGGAAGGATATAAAACTCCGCCATAGAAATCGTCGCATCAAAAGGCGGACACAAAACAAAATCATTCAATAAAGCAAAACCAATGTTTTCTCCCGCCTGCTTAAAAAGCAATGGAATTCTTTCTTCCTCCAGCCAATACTGATCGAAATAGGGATAGTCTATTGGACGATGCTCAGGTATGGAATCTGTGTTGTATTGACGGAGTTCGGATAGGTAAGCGGTGAGCAATATTCTTAGCGCTTCCTTTTCCGTAGCTTTTGCTATTTCGATTTGCACGTTCATGCGTTTTTATTAAATGTACAACTATTTTGATTGCGGTTTGCGGTATTTTGGTGTGCGATATAAGGTTTGCGGTATTCGGAAACCGCATACCCTATACCGCAAACTACCTACCGCAAAAAAAAACACCCTGTTAGCTTGCAGCAGAAAAAAATAAACCATACTTTTGAAACAAATTGTTTTGAATAAGAAAACAATTTATTTTATTAAGCATACCATAAAGAAAACTAGAGATGTACGAAAGAGCGATTCTACACCTCGACCTTGATGCCTTTTTTGCATCGGTCGAGTTGTTGAGGAACAGTTCTTTGAGGGGCAAACCGTTAATTGTGGGCGGTAGCAATGGAAGAGGCGTAGTGGCCTCCTGTAGCTATGAAGCTAGACGCTTTGGCGTGCATTCGGCGATGCCGATGCGCATGGCGCTGCGCTTGTGTCCCGACGCGATTGTCCTCAAAGGAGATATGGAGCAGTATTCCAAATATTCCCAACTCATAGCCGAAATCATTGCCTCAGAAGCCCCCGCTTTTGAAAAAGCTTCCATTGATGAATTTTATGTAGACCTCACCGGAGTAGACCGCTACTTTGGGTGCTTTAGTTGGTCTAAAGAATTGCGTCAAAAGATCACCAAAGAAAGTGGCCTCCCGATTTCATTTGGCCTGGCGGCCAATAAACTGGTCTCCAAAATGAGTACCAATGAAGCCAAACCCAATGGCGTATTGGAAATCCCAAATGGCCGGGAAAAAACATTTATCTCTCCACTCTCCGTCGCGAAAATCCCTTCCGTCGGTAAAGCGACTTATAAGAAACTAAGCTTCATGGGCGTAAGAACCATCAAAACACTGGGCGAAATTCCTGTGGGTTTGTTGGAACGAGAATTTGGAAAAAATGGCATCGCCTTATCGCGAAAAGCAAATGCCATAGACAATAGCCCAATTGTACCTTACCAAGAGCAAAAGTCGATGTCGACCGAACGAACCTTCCAAGTAGATACTATAAATATCCAACAATTGAAAGGTCGTTTGACGGGCATGGTGAGCAAATTGGCCTTCGAACTTCGACAGTCACAAAAACTGACTTCCTGTATCACTGTCAAGATTCGCTACACCGATTTCAACACCTATACCAAGCAACAAAAAATTCCCTACACCGCCAATGACAAGACCCTCTTGCGTTATGCTCACGGACTCTTCGACCGACTCTACGAACGTCGCCAATTATTGCGTTTGGTCGGCCTGCGCTTTAGCGCGCTCGTACCCGGAAGTGACCAAATCAGCCTCTTCGATGATACCGTCAAAAATCAAGAGTTACTGAAACAAATGGATCAGATTAAAAAACGATTTGGGAGCGGAGCGATCAAAAGGGCTTCGACTTTGTAGGAGGGCAACAGAGATAAATATCGCGGAAGGGGTATTGGTGAATGGTGTCCCGCAGATTTCGCGGATTACGCGGATTTTTTTACGATCGACCGTCTACTATCTGCGAAATCTGCGCGATCTGCGGGCAACCCAAACACGTCTAGTCGTAAAAAAAACGATAAAATCTGCGGGATCTGCGGGCAACAGAGATAAATATCGCGGAACGGTTACTGGTGAATGGTGTCCCGCAGATTTCGCGGATTACGCGGATTTTTTTACGATCGACCGTCTACTATCTGCGTAATCTGCGCAATCTGCGGGCAACAAAAAAACGCGATCTGCGGGCAACAAAAATACAAAAACCGATGTATCTAAATACTCATACCTACTATAGCCTAAGGTACGGCACCCTGTCGCCCCAACAATTGGTAGCAGCCGCCAAAGCACAAGGCATCACCACCTTGGCCCTGACCGATATCAACAATACTTCTTGCAGTTTTTCCTTTGTTCAAAACTGTATCAAAGAAGGCATCAAACCCATCCTCGGAATAGAATTTCGCAGAGATCAGCAATTGCTCTACATTGGCCTGGCGAAAAACAATCAAGGATTTTATGAACTCAATCAATTCCTCACCAGCCATTCCATCAAGAATAAAAAGCTTCCGGCGATGGCGCCTCATTTTGAAAATGCCTTTATCATTTATCCACGTTTGCCCAAGCCGATTCAGCACTTGACCGCCAATGAATACATCGGTATTCGTCCAGCGCAAGTCAATGCTCTTTTTTCTTCGCCATTGAAAAAACATTTATCTAAATTATTGGCCTGGTCACCCATTACTTTTTTGGATAAAGAAGGTTTGCGGACGCATAAAATCTTGCGGGCGATTGATCAGAATACCTTGATCAGTAAATTGCAAGAAGCAGATTTGGCGAAAGCCTCGGAAGTGATTTATCCATTGGAAGTTTTAAAAGGTTTTTACCAAAATTATCCTCAGATCGTAGTACAGACGGAAAAAATTTTGGCGGCCTGTTCTATCGAAATGAAACCGCATTTGGGACACAATCGCAAAACCTTCTCTGGCGATCCGACAGGCGATTTTGAGCTATTAGAAAAACTCGCCTATAATGGTTGTAAAAAACGCTATGGCGAAAGTAACCAAGGCGCTTTGGATCGGGTGAAATTAGAATTAAAAGTTATCCGACAATTGGGGTTTTGTTGCTACTTTCTGATTACCTGGGACATCATTCGCTATGCCAGAGAAATGGGATATCACCACATTGGGCGGGGGAGTGGCGCCAATTCTATCGTTGCTTATTGTTTGCAAATTACGGATGTAGAACCAATTGAATTGGATTTATATTTTGAGCGCTTTATCAATCAATTTCGAGCTTCTCCACCGGACTTTGATATTGATTTTTCCTGGGATGAACGAGACGATGTGATCGATTATATTTTTAAAAGATATGGCCATGAGCACACCGCTTTATTGGCGACTTATAGTACTTTTAAAGGGAAGTCTATCGTCCGGGAAGTCGGTAAAACTTTTGGTCTTCCGAAGGCAGAAATAGACCTGATTATTGACAAACCAGAAGCTTTGAAAGAACACCATGGTTTGGCGCGGCATGTCTTGCATTATGGCCAGCGATTGGAAGGTTTTCCCAATTATTTATCCATCCATGCCGGAGGCGTTTTGATCTCGGAAAAACCATTGAATTATTTTACGGCATTGCGGATGATGCCAAAGGGTTTTCCGATTGTTCACTTTGATATGTATGGTGCTGAAGATTTGGGTTTTCACAAATACGATATTTTGAGTCAAAGAGGTTTGGGGCATATTAAAGATGCGGTGAAACTGATTTCCAGGAATCAAAATCAGCGGGTAGATATTCACGATCTGGAAAAAATTAAAGTCGATGAGAAAGTTCGGAGTTTGTTGCGGAGTGGAGATTGCCTGGGCTGTTTTTATATTGAATCTCCGGCGATGCGAGGTTTGCTGAGCAAATTGCAATGCGATACTTATGTCCATTTGGTCGCAGCAAGTTCGATCATTCGGCCAGGAGTATCCAAGAGTGGAATGATGCGCGAATACATCAAGCGATTTCATGATCCGGGAGCGGTAGAATATTTGCATTCCGTTTTTGAAGAACACTTGAGCGAAACTTTTGGAGTGATGGTGTATCAAGAGGATGTGATGAAAGTGGTGCATCATTTTGCCGGATTGGATTTGGATGAATCTGATGTTTTGCGGCGCATCATGTCAGGCAAGCGAAAATCTTCGGATGCCTTTGATCGACTTAAGGGAAAGTATTTTACCAATTGTAAAAACAAGGGGCACAGTGACGATTTGACACAGGAAGTTTGGCGACAGATTGAAAGTTTTGGTGGTTATAGTTTTTGTAAAGCACACTCGGCGAGCTATGCCGCGGAATCTTTTCAAAGCCTTTACCTCAAGGCTTATTTTCCATTAGAATTTATGGTCGCTGTGATCAATAATTTTGGAGGTTTTTACCAGACCGAATACTACTTTCACGAAGCTCGTATGCTTGGTGGCGAAATCCATGCACCTTGTGTCAATAAAAGTGAAAAATTGACCACCTTATATGGAAAGGATATTTACGTCGGTTTTATTCATTTGCATCAATTGGAACGCAAAACCATTGCGCAGGTACTCCAGGCAAGAAAACAAGGCGGCCCTTTTAGCGATTTAGAAGATTTTATCAAACGCGTGATGATCTCTGGAGAACAATTGGATATCCTGATTCGCATCAATGCTTTTCGATTTACCGAAAAAAATAAATACGAATTGATGTGGGAAAAAAACAGCCTTTTTAATCCCCGAAAAAAGCAAAATGGTACGGGCTATCTTTTTGGTCAGGAAACAGAAAACTATACTTTACCGGTATTAGAAGAAGGCCGCTATGACGATGCTTTTGATCAAATAGAATTGTTGGGTTTTTCGCTGGGCACCGCTTTCGATCTATTGGAAGATAAAAAAAGAAAGAGCCTGCTCGCCAAGGATTTGAAAAGCCAGGAGAATAAGATCGTCTCGATGCTCGGCTATTTTATTACTCGGAAAAATGTACGAACCAGCACTTATAAAATGATGTGCTTTGGTACCTGGTCTGATCCTTCGGGCGCTTATTTTGATACGGTTCATTTTCCTCCCTCACTGGAGCGTTATCCGCTTCGGGGGAAAGGCGTTTACCGCATTATCGGCAAAGTCGTTTTAGATTTTGGTTTTCCAAGTATCGAAGTGACGACATTGGAAAAGATGGTTTGGGTAAAAGATGGCCGCTATTAGAGATGGATAAGAACGAATGTCATCAATTTAACGAAAGACCTAGATTGAAAAGAAGAAATTTATAATTGATGGTCTCCGGGTTAAACGTAGGGCCTATCGGGAAGAGAGATCCTAAGCTGAATGACATTTGGATAAGAGTTTAACGCACCAAATTCACCGAACCTCCAATGACTCTGGTTTCTCCCTTTTCATCACTTAGTTCCAAATAATAGGTGTAAACTTCCACTGCTCCCATTTTTCCTTTTACCATCCCGTCCCAAGCATCATATTTGGGATCAAAATCTTGAATTTGATAAACCAAGCCTCCCCATCTATTGAAAATGTTTAAAGAATGAAAGGTCCCCTCAAATCCAGGATGCGGATGGATTTCAAAAAGATCATTGACACCATCTCCATTTGGAGAAAAGGCATTGGGAATATAAAACGGACATTGGATTTGTGGAATCGAAAAGGAACCAGCTGCTTCGCAGCCTCTTTCATCCTGGACGATTAAATCGTAAGACCCACCAGCGAGATCGTCATAGGAAAGGTCGGTGGTGAAATCTTGTTGATTGATAGAAAATTGGGTAAGCCCCTGATTGCCTTCGATTTCAATATGCAATGCTCCATCCTCGTTTCCACAAGTCGCTTCCTGGACTTCCAGGCTGAGAATCGAAATTGCTTCACTCGATGCTATTTCGAATTCAGCAAAATCAGAACAATGATTGTCATCTTTGATATCAATACGATAAGAACCTGCTTTTATATTTTTGAAAACATCACTATCCTGATAAGGTCCTTGATTGATGGAATAGCGCACTTCCTTTCCACCACTGACTTCAATGAGGGCATGGCCATTGACGACTCCACAGGTCGTTGGATTGGTGATTATATCGGTGATGATTGGCGGCTCTTCTTGTTTAATGCTTACCATTAAAGAATCCAGACATCCACTATCATCGATTAGGTTGACTTGATAATCATCTGGCGGCAAATGTTCGAATAAACTTTCAGCTTGAGGATTCATAGTGCCAATGCTAAAGCGATAAGGAGGCGTGCCATTGATCACTTCCACTTCGATTTTTCCATTGATGGCACCACAGGTATTGTCTTTTGTTGCTAAAAGAATCAACTCGGGTTGGTCAGAATTCGATAGTTCTACTTCTTCACTCTTGCTACAGCCAGCCTGGTCTTGAATCGTTACAGTATATTTGGTCGCAGCCAGGTTTTGGAAGACCGGACTTGATTGGAAATTAATGCCATCGATGGAATACATTAAAGGTAAGCTGCCACCAGTGGTGGTGACGGTGATGCTGCCATTGTCTGTATTGCAGGTGGTATTTTGTGCGTCGAGGTTTTCGATTTTGAGTATAGCAGAAGTAAGGTCAGCTTCATAATCAATTCTGCAGTCGTTTTCATCTCGGATTACGAAAGTATATATTTCCGCAGCCAGATTTTCGAAGCTATTGCTACTTTGAAAATTGATGCCATCAATGGAATATTCTAATAATCCATCTCCGCCACTAGCCTCAAGCGTAATGGTGCCATCTGTATTATTACAGGTAGGATAAACTTCAATGGTATTGTCTACATTGATCGAATAGGAGGCCAGAAATTCGTAAATACTTGCGCCACCTCCTATGCTGATATTCAATTCGCAGACGAGTTCCAATTCATTATTGTCAAAATTGATTTCGTATATTTTAGATTGACCGCCGGTAATGGCATAGGAATGAAAATTATTACAATCTTCTGCAAGAGAAACGATGCCATAGATATCTGTAGAAAGGTCTTCATTGATGATAATCTGACTATTGGGTGGATGGTCAATATCTATTGCTATAATATTATTGCCCAATACTGCCGCATACAATTTTCCCTTGTAGAAAGTAAGGTCTCCTGCTGCACTGAATCCGAAATCTCCGTGATAAGTTTCCTGATTAGAACCCAGTTCATAAGACCACAAATGTCCTTCACTACCGGCAGCATAAATTCGGCCATTGCTGTGTACGGTAAGAGAGTTGTAAACCTGGCCCGTAAATTTGTGAATGTTGCTGACTGCTCCCGTCACCAGATCTATTTCAAAAAAGTTTCCGAAAGGACCAATGCCATAAAGCTTTCCATTGGGATGGAAAGAAATGTCATTTACGGGATGTTGAATGTCGGTGACAAATTCGACATTGCAACTGTTGAGATCTAACTGGTATAATTCTTTGGTGACCGCACTTACATAAATACCCTGAGTATGACCAAGGTTTGGAAAGGAGCTTGCTAACCAGAAGGCTAGACAAACCAATGTATTCTTTTTCATAGCTTTTGTTGTTTTAGTTTTTCTGGAATAACCAAGTAACTTTAAAAAACAACGGACAATACAATTGGAGATAAAAGTTTGACGAATAAAAGGTTTGTCAAACCTAATCCAACATGCTTTTATAATATAACGACTTTTGAGTATAAAATCCAGCGTAGCAGAAGAATACGTTGAAATTAAATGAAATTTTACAGCTTCTGGATTAGAAACAAGGCTCTACCGATTGAAGGTATCGGTAGAGCCTTAGACTGATTTTGCAAAATCAATAATCTAGAAGGATCGGGCATAGCCCACATATGGCAAAGCAGGGATAAAACCATCGAATGAATTGGAAACAATGACACCGAGATCGAAAGCATTCTTTTTGGATAAAAATCGAACGCCATGGATACCTAGATAGAAAGCATCAGTAAAAGTATTGGAGAGCAGATAGTTTTCCGTAAGTAGGCTAATTCCATTACTTACCCGATGGGTTCCGGATAAAAGAAAAACAGGAGCTTCCGCCGCTTCTCCATCTAAGAAACCGTAGCCAAGGCCAACTGTCACATTAGATTCTGAAGTGCCAAATGTACCAGCGCCATAAGCCAAGGTACTGATGCTTTCTAAACCTACACCAACCAACAAAAGCCCACCGCCTACATGGATCTTTTCAGCAACTTGAAAGCCTGCCTTTGGGGTGAAAAACCAAATGGGCGGTACTTCATCAAGAATCATAGATATAAATTCAAAACCACCACCAATAGAAACATTTTTGGTGATGCCATAATTGACAAAATTGGTGGTGACCAGCAGGTTTTGATAATAACCTTTTCCTTTGTCTATAGGAATGGCAGAAGGGGCAAAGAAGTAACGGGTATCGTGAGCATTAGGAAAAAGGTATTTTCCAGTATAAGTTGACTGTTCAATGGACTTTATATTTGCTGCGATTAGATTGACGGAGCCATTGACGGTTTTTAGTGTGATGCTTTGTTCGTCTTGTTGGAGCAAGGTGCCATTATAATCGTCTCCATTTTTCATTTTTACCTGGACTTCTTGGCCGAGTAGGGGAGAATCGGTTTGAGCAGAGGCGTTTAGGATAGCAAACAAACAAAACGCGAACATTAAAAACAATTTAGAAAGCTTCATGGGTATATTTTTTGAAACATGATTAAAATTTTCTCTAAGTAGAGAAGCATTTGATGTTTCAAAGATCAGCTATGTTGGGCTGTGGGAGGTCTTGATTATTGCTGATGATGTATATTTAATAAGCTTATATTAGGAAAGTTTCAGAAGAAGGTTTTGTATTTTTAGTGGGATTCGTAGGCTTATTTTGGGAAGGTTTTTTGGAGGGATGTTAGGTGAGGTGGGGATTGGTTTGTGTAAGGGCTTTTAGTGGCCGGAGGCCAAAAGACAGAAGGTAGGAATGCAAAAGCATTCCCCTAGCTCCGCGGCGGGGGGCTTTGAAAACCTCGTGTCCGCGGATATAATTCGGAGGCTATGGATTGTTACAGGTATTCAATTGATAAAATTTTTATTAAGTATATATTTATTCTTACTTTCACCAATATTAATTTTTTATAACGTCAAAAAACATTTTAATTATGCCAGAAATTATTTTTAGTCGGACACAAAAAGCGCCACTTCCTTTTACTACTACTTATACTCCTAGCGTCGATTCAGAAATTGTATTGATGTTGTGTGGTTCCGCTTGGACAGGAAAACCACATTGCAAAATTGGAGTGATATTAGAAATTGATGGTAAAGATGTTTGTACTGCCGAAATTTGGAGTAATGGCCCAAACACGCATCGTCTACTTATGCCGGGTATTGTACCTTATCAGTTTAGCATTAAACACAATGCGGATGATTATGCCGTTATTGAGCCAGTTAATATTACGGTGAAGGCGCTAAATGGGGATACGAATTTTGATCAGAATGATTATATCAGTTTAAGCATTCTTTAATTTTGTTGGATCTAGAAGAACAAACGCTCTTGGGATAAGGGCGTTTGTTTTTTTGTTTCGATAGGAGGGGACTGATTTATGTGGAGGCTTTTAGTGGCCGGAGGGCAGAAGGCAAAAGGTAGGAATGCGAGAGCGTTTCTACCTTTTGTCTTTTTGGGTTTTTATTTCTTTGAAGACTTCGTGTCAGTGGTAGTTCAACGAAGGAAAAACTCCATCAACATTCATTAAGGTAACTTCAAAGTACTCTTGTTCGTTTCGACCTCTGGTCGATATACGGGCTTTCGAAGAGGGGCTCCTGACCTCTGGAACGTATCATTAGAAGTGCTTCCAGATCAACAAAGCCAATCTCTTAAACCGCAAAGTAATTTTCCAATTCTTGCAAAGTAGCCGGACTAGTCTCAATATCCTTAACAACTTCCCCCTTATCCAACA
>CALLVY010000130.1 GCA_938015925.1 uncultured Saprospiraceae bacterium | reverse complement strand
GAGGTGTATGTGTATGCGATGGGAATGGAGCCTTGGTTGAAGTATATTAGTAGTGTGAGTTATACGGAGGAATCTATTCCGATTATTGAATCTAATGCTTTGATTGCGGCTTGTCGGGAGAAAGGCATTCTTTCGGAGCGGCTGTTTGGGGAGAAGGAGATTTTGTATCAGAAAAAGGGGGTGCTTAAATAGGGGCTACCTTCAAGATAGCCCCTATTTCTGGGTGGAAGAGAAAACCTTGCATTAAGAATCCTTAATTTATTATTTTCCATTTTCTTTATAAAGAATTGGAAAATCATTTCAAAACAAGTGTTAAAAGATAGACCCTATCTCTAGTCCAAAATAAAATGACCGAAAATAAATCAACAGAAAATCCAGTGACTCAAAAGAACAAGGCCACACCGCAAAACTTCTTTGCCTTCATCAAACCCTATCGAATCGCATTCGCATTTGGCATCTTCTTCTTGCTCCTTTCCAGCATCACTTCCATGCTATTCCCCTACCTGATCGGACAATTACTAGGACAAGACCCGCCAGGTGCGACCCCAAGCCCAGATACCTTTATAGACCTCAGCAATACCAATACCTTAGTAAAAGTATTATTGCTCGTCTTCAGTATCCAAGCCATTTTCTCTTTTTTCAAAACCTACTTATTCGGCTACTTTACCGCCAATACCCTCAAAGACATTCGCATCAGATCCTTCCACAAAATGATCACCTCTCCCCTACAATTTTTCGATGAAAACAAAGTGGGAGAATTGACGAGCAGAGTGGCGACCGACATTGAATTATTAAGAGAAACTTTTAATACTACCCTACCCGCTTTTATCGGGCAAATCATAACGGTAGTGGTCAGTTTGGGGATTTTATTTTTTATGTCGCCCAGACTCTGTTTGATCACCTTGGCAGTCGTACCCGTCGTGGCGACCTTGGGAGTCTTCTTTGGAAATTTCATTAAAAAAGTATCCATGGAAATACAGGATCATGCCGCCAAATCCAATGCCATCTTAGAAGAAAGCTTGGTGGGCATTGCGAATGTAAAAACCTTTGTCAATGAATTTTTTGAGATTAAAAAATATAGACAGGCGGTACTTACAGTCCGAGACAAAACCATGAAGATTGTCACTTGGGAAGGACTCTTTGGAACCCTGATTACCTTCTGTATGTTCGGCTCGATTGTCTTTGTGATCTGGCAAGGAAAATTGATGGTAGAAAGTGGTCAAATCAGTGGCAAACATTTTATCAGTTTTATCCTCTATACCATTTTTGTGGGCGGCTCTATTGGTGGCCTGCCCGACTTATATGCCAAAATACAGAAAGCCTTAGGTGCCACTGAAAGTCTCATGAAAATATTAGAAGGCAGCACCGAAAAATTGATCTTGGAACCCATCAAGGAGCCCTTAAATTTAAAAGGAGAAGTTCAGTTTAAAAATGTAAATTTCACCTATGATTCCCGATCAGATATCGAAGTCCTAAAAGACATCTCCTTAAGCGTTCAGGCCGGACAACAAATCGCATTGGTCGGCCCTTCTGGTTCTGGAAAATCGACTTTGTCTGCTTTGCTCTTGCAGTTTTACCAACCGAGTTCTGGTACGCTCTTTTTTGATGGTATGCCTTCCCAAGATTTTGAACTCAGTAAGCTCCGAAATGAAATGGCGCTAGTCCCCCAGGAAGTCATCCTTTTCGGCGGAACGATCAAAGAAAATATCCGCTACGGCGATTTAAATGCTTCGGAAGCCGAACTCCTCGCCGCGGCTAAGGCCGCCAATGCACATGCCTTTATCCAACAGTTCCCGGATGGCTACGATACCTACGTCGGCGACCGCGGCATCCAACTCTCCGGCGGCCAAAAACAACGCATCGCGATCGCTAGAGCGATTCTAAAAAATCCTTCGATCTTGATCTTGGATGAAGCGACGAGTTCTTTGGATTCGGAATCGGAGTTGTTGATTCAGGAGGCTTTGGATCGACTGATGGTGGGTCGGACTTCGTTTATTATCGCGCATCGCTTGTCTACTATTAAGGGTTGTGATTTGATTTTGGTGTTGAAGGATGGGCAGATTTCGGAGCGGGGGACGCATGCGGAATTGATGGAGGTGGAGGATGGGGTTTATCGGGGTTTGAGTGAGTTGCAGTATTCGTGAGGTGTGTGGTTTTTCTTGGGAATGGTTCTAGAGGCGGGACGCCTCTGCTTAGGGTCGCTTGCTACCGAAGGTATAATGTCATCAACTTAGGGTCTATCATTCAAAATGAATGGTATCAACTTAAGCGTTGTTTTCTTTGAAAACCCAGGAAGCCGCTCAAAGCGGCATCCTGGGTCACCCATAAATACTTTGTCTTATTCATTCTTGATGAAAGTAAAAAAATAGTGTACTTCCTAAGTTGATGACATTAGACCGAAGGGAATAGCGAACAGTGTATTTTTTATATAAAAGGTGGGTTCCAACAGGGGAAATAAAAGTAGTTTCATTTTTATATTTTTGGATTAAAATCTTTTGGCCCATTCACCGAATTTGGTAATTGTTTCTTACTCCAATTTCTTCCATATTCTATCGTCAATTCTCGCGACAGCGTAGAGACAATCTGTTTTCCATATTCTCCTCGTTCGTTTTTCAGAATTTCGTCATTGATTATTTTACCATTGGTTCAGTAAGGAAGGGAAGGGAAGGGAAGGGAATTAAATCCAACTATAGCATTGACCGCCCCAATCGATATTCGATATGAAATATTTCCTCTTCCATTTTTTTCCTGAACACTCTTTAATTCCCTATCAACTCCCCTTCCCATCCAAAAGCGAAGCCAACTCCTTCCCATAATCTATAAACGCCACGGTCTCATCCGTCCGCGCTAATTTGATTTTATCAAAAATAATGAGTGCTTCGCCATTGCTTTCTAAATGATAAATCTGATGATTTTCGAAAAAGCGAATGATTTCATCGGTAAAAAAGGATCGGATTTCAGACTCCTTATTTCCCATGATCAGAAATTTATTAGAAAAATCTGGATACATGTCAAAGTCAATATCTTTATAGCCCGTAAAGGCCATCACTCGGTCAAATAATTTTTCAAATACGCCTTCTTTTTCCATGGTAAAAACGGGTATTTTTTTATTCAACTTTAAGACCATGAGCGTCGTGATAAAAGTCTCCGCGGTAAAAGCGGCACCTTCACTGAAAGTGACATCCGTGATTTCCCAAGACACTTCCAAATCTTTAAAGGCTCCTTTGAGACAATTTGATTTGCGTTCGATCGGTCTGATTTCAAAAAAGTGAAAATTCTTTAGATAGGTCGTATTCCAATCTACTTGACTGGCGTATTGATAATCTTTTTCATTGGCTAAATTTTGTAATCGATTTTGTCTTGATGATAATTTAGCGGAAGAAGTGTTTAAAGAAAGTTTTAAAGCTCTATTGTGCGTAGAGGAGGAAACATGCGAATCCAATCCTTTGATGACGACTTTACCGCCTGTATTTTTTTGCATTTTTAAGTAATCTACCAGGTAATCCATATAGGTCATGCCGACCAATCTGGTTTCCGATAAATCAATATTGACATCTGCTCCGGAGGGAATTTGAGCCACTAATTTATCGACTTTTAATATGCCTAAAAAATTCGCAATTCCTTTAATGTTTAAATCGTAACTGCCATCTGGTTGCTTAACCAAATTGGAACCCGACTTATAAATCATTTGAAAAAATCGAGGGATGGATACCTTCGCCAATAGCATGTGACTGACCATGGCCAATAATAATCCCCCCAATAATCCTATTAACAAATTGGTATAAAGGGTTAAAACCATCGTCGCAACAAAGAATATTAATTGCTCGGTTCCTTGATTGTAAACTTGTTTGAAGACCGCAGGCGCAGCCAATTTGAATCCGGTATAAACGAGTAAAATAGCAAAAGCACAGAGCGGTACTTGTCTCATGATTGGACTCAAGACCACAATGAAAAGCAACAACAAAAGCCCTTGATACATATTCGACCACTTGGTCTTCGCACCATTATGAATATTGACGGTACTTCGAATAATCACCGCAATAATGGGCAAACCGCCAAGCATACCAGCGACCATCGTACTCAATCCAATTCCCGTCAAATCCTTATTCAAATCTGTCTTTCGTTTATAAGGGTCAATCTTGTCAATTGCTTTCGCAATAGCTAAGGACTCAATACTGGTGATGATTAAAATAGACAATACGGTGGTCCAGAATTCAATGGTATTAATTTTAGCAAAATTAGGATGCATGATGGAATCCATAATATTATCGGGAATATCCAACAATAGATGAGGTCCTACTTCATAGGCTTTTCCAAAAAGGGAAAGCGTTTGTTGCTCAAAGAAATTGAAAAAATATACAAAGGGAATGGAAAGGGCAATGACCCACATTGGTGCAGGTAAAATATGGAAAAACCGATTGCTGATTTTGGAATGAAACAATAATAAAGTTAAGCCCGCCAATGCAATAACCACCACATAAGGATTGGCTTTTGGTAAGTAGACCACCGCATCAATGAGGTTTTGTATAATGCTCGGGCTATCAGAATACGTGCCCATGGCCACATGGATCTGTTTTGCAAAAATGATAATCCCGATGGCTGCCAACAAACCATGAATCACGGAAGAATGGAAGATATCCGCTAATCGACCCAATTTCAACACCCCCAATAAAACTTGAATGGCACCGGAAACAACCACTGCCGCCAATACATAATTAAAGGCTTGCCCCGACCCGTCATCCATCAATGCAATCCCCAAAAGGATGACTGCAATGACGCCTTTAGCCGGTCCGTTGACGGATATATGCCCGCCCCGATAAAAAGTGGTGACTACCCCACCCACAATTGCGGAAATGATCCCTGACATCGCAGGTGCCCCTGCTGCCAATGCAATCCCTAACGAAAGAGGTAAAGCAATGAGCGAAACACTCACCGCTGCGATCAAATCCCCTTGCCAATTTTCTATTAATCCCTGAAAGCCTTCTTTTGGTGTCGTTTCCATTTATTTAAAATCCGATGGTTGATAAAGTATTGAGATTCTCTCAATCGCGTAAAATAGTAAATATTTGGAAGTATTTGGAATTAGTGGGGGGAGAGCTCTTGAGGGGAAGGGAAATAGGCTTTTATTGGGATGGATTTTGGGGAAATGGGAGCATTGTGAACTTAAGGGAATGATTTTGTTGGGCTTCCTGGGTTTTATGATCTATCTATTGCTCCAGGAGGTTTTGGTTCATTTTCCTTGGGAATGCTTCTAGAGGCGGGGACGCCTCTACTTAGACCCGCTTAAACCGAGAGGTAGTCGCACAGTGAGTTTTCATATGAATGTTGGTTCCAACAGGGGGGATCAGCTGGAAAATCTATGTCTGTTTTGATTGTAAAGAAAAAACCCGGATTGCAGTTCGAAATTGCACCCCGGGTCTTTCCTTAAATCCTCCGCTATCCCTAGCGCGCCACCACCACCAACTCCGATCGCAATTGCCGCCCTTCCACCTGCAAGGAAACCGTATACACCCCGCTCGCCAAACCAGTCGGGATCTCCATCCGATAAGGCACCGTCGGGATCGACACAAAATCCTGTTGATAAACCAAGCGTCCCAAAACATCATGCAAATAAAGACTACCCGCTTGCCCGGAAAATGGATTTAGGTGGACAAATAATTCGGCATCCGCAGGATTCGGATAAACAAAGAAGCGATCCAAATCAGCACTAAATTCAATGGCCTGAATTTCTGAATACTGGAAACTGCCATCGGCAAAAAATTGTTTGACCCGATAATAATTCATCCCTTTTTCTGGGGAGTAATCCTTGAATTGATAAGTACTAAATGCTTTAGAAGCTCCAGTACTTATGGTTTCTCCAATCCATGTAAAATCAGATAAGTTCCTGGAGTGTTCTATTTCAAAAAAAGCGGTTTTGTAATCGGTATTAATATTCCATTCTAGTTGAGCCGCTCCTTTTTCTTTTTGAACTTGAAAAAACAAATGTTCCAGGTCTGCGAATAAAATTGGATTCAAATCCGTACAATTAAAGTCCTCTTGTACTTTACAAATCAACTGCCAACTGGCCGAATAGTAGGTAACAAGGACATGGTGCTCTCCGGCTCCGATAGCCACCGTTTCTAAATCATTGCAATCGCCAGCACAGTCATAAAGGGTTTGCCAATTGGTATCGAATACTTGCAGGTGAGTGATTGGCGCTGCTGTCAGACCACTGACCGAAACGATATCATTCGAACAAGAAATATCGATCGCCGCACAAGGGTCACTTGATTGACAGGCATCTCCTACTCCATCACCATCGCTATCCAATTGATCCGAGTTGGCTACGTCGATGCAATTGTCATTGTCGTTACAAATGCCATCGTTATCGCTATCGCCACCTTGGGTCGCGCAGGGGCCGTTGCCTCCGCAAGTTACGGTATAGGTACTGTATTCTCCGCAGGCTTGTACATTGTAAATTCCATTGTCTAAATTGGAGATCGTTTCGGTGGCATTACAATTGCCATTTACCCAAGGATCGCATCGCCAAATAATCGTCCAATTCTCATCAAAAACTTTGGTATCATCCGAAGCGGATAAGCCGCTTATCGTCAAACCACAATCAATCGGAGTCACCACACAAGCTCCAATCGGTGTTCCTTCACAAGCGCAAGTGCTAGCGGAATAGAGATCATTAGTGGTAATGGGATTGCCATCATCACAGGATTGTCCTAAGAGTGCATTGTCCAGATCTGGGCATTGATCATTGTCATCGCAAATTCCGTCGCCATCGCTATCTCCGCCTTGGCCTGCACAGGGGCCGGATATTGTTCCTTCGCAGGCACAAGTGGTAGCGGAATAAAGGTCATTAGTGGTATTGGGATTGCCATCATCACAAGCTTGCCCAAAGAGCACATTATCCAAATCGGGACATTGGTCATTGTCATCGCAGATTCCGTCGCCATCGCTATCTCCACCTTGGCCTGCACAAGGATTGGTACCATCACAATCCAGTGATTTACTGATTTGACAAATAGGATCCCAGGAGGGAGAATAAAGTTTTGCGGTCACATAATGACTTCCTGCATTCACTGCTACCGTTTCCGTTTCTGCACAATCTCCTGAACACGAAAAGACCGTGGCCCAATTCGAATCAAAGATGATCAATTGAGAAACGGGTATACTCAGCCCACTTACGCTTATGATATTATTGGCACAAGTGATACTAACAGCGGCACAAGGGTCTGAGGAATCACAAGCATCACCGACGCCATTTCCATCGCTGTCGGTCTGATTTGGATTTGGGATATTTACACAATTATCGGTATCGTCACATACGCCATCGCCATCCGTGTCGCCACCTTGAGTGGCACAAGGAGTTGGATTGGAGCAATCTTCTAATGCACCTCCATCAATCCAATCTTGAAGCAATGCCAATTCACTGGCATCAAAAGCACCTCCTACTCTTTGATTCATAGATGGAAAAGAAATGGTATTTCCACAGGTGGAATAATTATCAATTGAAATAATATTTACTAAAGTTGTACCCGATAATAAATCATTGCCACAATAATTTCCTCCATTCCTAATCCCATTAAAACTCAATAAATTAAGTCCTCCAGCGGCACCGTTGCCATGGCAACCATTACATCCATTGTCGACAAATAGTGGTGCAATGCTCTCCCAACCAATCAAGCCATTATCGCAAGGATCATTATTATTGTCAACATATCCAGAGGGTTGATCACAACTTTCTAAAGGAACAAGAGGATTTCCCAAACCATCTCCATCTTGATCTTGGTACCAGGTCAATTCGCCCGGGCCATTGCATACCCCACAGACATCGATAGTGCCAGAGCAGGCATTGGGATCAATATTAAAACGAACTTCAGCCAGTGAAGCACAATTAGCATTGCCATAAGTAGTATTAATCGTAATCAGAATTTTTTTGATAAAAACGCCTCCAAAATCTGGGCCGGGGAATCCAGTGTAATTGTCATTTTCATTGGCTTTTGGAAAAGTATAAGTTCCCAAAGATTCCCAGGTCAAACCATCCACAGAAAAATCAATAAAAACTTCTCTGGCTCCCATATCACTTTCTCCACTAAAATTAGCATTCCAAAAATGACTGGTCGCAATGGCCTGTGCTTGATCGAAGTCATAGCTTATCCAATGGGACAATCCTGAATGTGCCGGATTGGGGTTGACTTTTTTAGCACAAGAGACCCAACGCTCTGTCCAGACATCGTTGTTTTGGGAAGAGAGAGAGGTCGTAAACGTGCCCAGGAAAAACAGCACCACTAGCATAGGGCTTAGTTGGCGTTTTATTTTATTTATTGAGAAAAAAGTATTCATTACTTTCTTTTTTTAGTTCTTTAACAAATCGTCAATTAGCTGATAAAACCAATAGGTCGAGTATTGGGAGATGGCGTCCAAAAATTATTTATATTGGGTAAAATTTGATCTAAATCTCCAGTGGAAGCACCAAACCAAAGTGCTAGTTCTGCAAAGTATTCATCACAGGAAGTTGTAGGTACCAGTCGACCATAACCAATGTCTAGTGGATTGTCTAAATACAAATCAGGATAAGTTCCGTAGATTTTTTTACCCACAACCGGACCACCCATGACCATCACATTCCCCCCCCAGGCATGATCCGTACCATTGCCATTGGAGGTCAATTTTCTACCAAAATCTGAAGCCGTAAAAGTGACCACATCATCCTTTACGCCTAGCTCTATCATGGCATCGTTAAAGGATTTAAGTCCATTATCGAGCACGGTCATCAGTTCACTATGAACCGAGGTAATATTGTCATGGGTATCAAAACCATTGAGGTAAACAAAGAAGGTTTGATTGCTTACATCTAGAATATCTCTGGCAGCAATCGTCTTCGCAACCATTCTCATATCCTGCGAAAAACCATCTCCTGCAAAGCTCGTAGCAAGCGGCTGGCTAGCCGCAATGGCCGAACTAAAAGCAATGGAATTATTCTTTGATCCTACTACCGTATTTTTATAAGCTTTTTCCAAAACATTCTGATAGCTTACATCCAGCAGATCATCTAAGGTCTGTCTTTTCAATTCTTCGTAGAAGTGAAATTGGTTGGAGTTATTTATGGGGATACTTCCATTGGCGCTATTTTGAATACTATACGCTTCTACATTGGCCCCCCGCTGAAAGATGTTGCTACCATTGAGAGAGATGTTCATCGAAATATCCTGATTGGCATTATTGGACTGTAAGATATCCGCTAAGCGGCCACCCCAGCCTAGCGCATTGCGATCTTGGGGTACAGAAGTTTGCCAGTGTTTTTGCTGGTCAGGATGAGAAAAAAGTCCAAGCGGTGCCTCATTGGTTCCCGCTTTAAAACCGGCCACTGTTGTTGGCTCTACCAGCGCACCAATATTCGCCACAAAAGCCAGGTCGCCATTTTCAAAAAGCGTTTGAACTTTAGGCAAACTTGGATGAAGTCCATAATCTTTCCCATCTGGATTGAGTGGATTGATCGGTAATAAACTTCCTTGTGGTATCGCTAAATTATTTCGCACATTAGCGTACTCGGCATATTCCCCCGCACCTCTTGGCACCAGCATATTGAAGCTGTCGTTTCCTCCAGCTAATAAGATGCAGACTAAGGCTTTGTAATTATTATTGGTTCCTATGATTTTAGAACTGTTGGCTGCTGCCGCTGCACTTACTAAGCCTAAATTCGTAATGCTTGATAAAAGCGTGGTAGCGCCAATCGTCGCACAACCTTTTCCAAACTGGGTCAGGAAACTTCTTCTACTAAATGGTTTATATCTTTTTGACATGAGATGGTTGTTTAATTTGACGTCCCTTATTTTAGCACGATATAATCTGGTGTAATCATAATATAATAAATGGCATCCCTCACCACATTATCAGCGGTATAGTCCGGTAAATTGGCCAGGTTTAGATTGATGGTATTGGTAATGACATTCCGAACTGGAACTGTCAATTGTCCATGACAAAGGATTAAATCCAATCGGTCGAGCAAGCCGGATATTCCTTCGGCATTATAAGTATTGATTTCGGCTGTAAAATTGAAAGAAGGGTTATCGTTGGTATTGATCACCATAGTGGTACCGGAAGCATCAGGAGCCGTGTAGTTGTAAAAGGGAATGACTTTTAGCGATTCTTCCAATAAATTGATGTAGTGCATAGCAGTCGTCGCATTTAGGATTTGAAACTCTGGCGACACCAGTCCTGCTGGTTTTACAAAATCTTTTTCCGCATAAAAGGGGCTAAAAAAATTAAAGACGGAAGGAGATTTAAAAAAGTCTTGCAACACTCTGTCATTGTGAGAATGTACATCGCGGAGATAATATTTACCAGAAGGAGTGGTCAGATCAAATGCGGTAAAAAGCTGCGTAATTCTTTCTAAGGGTTGCCGTAGCTTCCCGGAATTGAGATCATCGATCCATATAACATCTCTTGCCTCAGGATCGGTAAGAATGGCATGAACGACTGCTTTCATATCTCCTCTTATCCCTTGTCCATTATTATTAAAAGCGGTGGCCACTCGATTGAGGTATTGGGGAGTAGGATTCGATTTGACTAATTGTTGGATCAGTCTTAAACCAATAAAGGGGCCAACATTGGGATGATTATAAAGTACATCAATCGCTTGATTGATGTCGGTCATTCCACTTTGTCCTGCCGGGATGATGGAACCATCAATCATAATTTTTTCTCCCGTGTCGTGATAAGCTTCATACATGATCATGGGCTGACTTAGATTTACTCGTTCGACTCCCGTACCAAAAGTATTGGGAGTCCCGACTAACTTTTGCCCCGCAGATAGTCCTGTAAAGACTTTGGACAATTCCTGAATATCATCGATATCATAGGTCGGTATTAACTCCCCATTACCATCCAACTTATAGGTTCCATTATTGTTCAATTCATGTAAGCCAATGGAAAAGAGTTGCATGATTTCCCGGGCATAATTTTCATCAGGAAGTGTTCCTAAGACGGGGTCTGCTTTTCTATTTTCATAATGCGAAAGATAAATCCCCATGGCCGGGCTAAGACTAACATCCAGGAGAATATCTCGAAAATTCCCAAAGGCACTATTGTACAGATTGTCATAATAAGCTGCACTAATATTGCCTCGTTCAATCAAAACGTCAATGCTTGGCGCTGTTACAAATATCTGACTGAGTGAAAAGGCTACTTTCTGACGAAGCTTGTCCTCTGTTTCGAAAATCCGTTCATAAAAAGCATGTTGGAAAAATTCAAATTTTGGATTGGTCCCCGGGGCAATCGTAAGAGCCTCCTGAAACAAATCATTATAGGTATCAATGAAAGCGTAAGGGGCTGTAGCAAATTGTTCGTCCAACCATGCATCGACACCAATGTCGGCGAGATGGATAATGTCTCCATAGTTGTACCCAAGAGTAGCCTGTGCCAAAAAACGCGACGAAAGAAATTCATCGGTTATGATGGCTTTACCCGTCAAGGTATGCTGCCCGGGGTTTCCGGGTGTTTCATCACTCGTATTGACACTCACTCCTACATCGTGTCCTTCCCCGATATAGTCATCATATATTTGTGCTTGCGCTCCGTAATGGAAGCACAGTAAAAAAATCGTCAATGGGAATATTCCAAAGCGAAATCTTTTTAGATTCTCTCTAAACATAGAAAGGTATCGCCCCTGGAAGACTGAACCACCAAGGGTATTCGTAATATGAAAAAACATATTAGCTAAATTTTCTTTTAGTTAAATAAAGCAGTGAAATTCTTTTAAAAAGAAGGTGTGTTAGGACGACGTAAAAGGAGGTTATTAATACAGTGGGAGGCTAAATACAGCAGAAACTGCTTTTTATTAAAGGTAGATCTTGGTTGTTGATCTTTTTAAAGGTACTTCCATTTTTTGGTTTTTTTACATTTAGGGGGGAAAAATTTAAAAATGTTTTATTGGGATTTTGAGAGGGGGGATTGGTCAGAGGCAAAAAGAACAACGATTGGAATGCTTCGGCATTTACCGAGCTTGGTGATTTCAGTTTTCAGGCTGTCTACTAAATTGGCACTCAAAAGAAAATCGGCAGAAGCCTTATTAGGGTAAGTAAGTGCTTGGATTTTTCCTAAGAGTGGGATGCGATAACAGTAGAAAAAATTTACTTTCCTCCCAGTCCAATCTGATACCCAAATCGAACAGAGACTCCATTGTGGTACATTTGGATCGTCCTGCGCTGTTCGGTAAAAGGAGTCAAACCAATGATGTACTTCACCTGTAGAAATCCTTTTTTGAAAAGTTGGTATTTAAAACCCCATCGACTTGCAAGAGACAGTGGGCGAAAATTGGTAGAAGGAACATCAAAATATTTTGCATAAGGATCTGCACTTTGACCATCAAGGACAAAAATATCCCGATCAAAATTCACTAAGGAGGGCGTCAAGTGAAACAAATCCAAACTAGCTTCTAATTCGAGTACTTCCGAAAGGTTCCAACCTCCACTCAATGCAAGGTAAAGGTTGTAATAATGATGATAATTAAAAAAATGAACTGGATCGTTTCCGCTAATAGGGACAACAGGTGTCGGCGTGAAGCCTTGAGTGGATTTTTTTGTAAAACCTAAAGAAGTAAAGCCAACTCCCAGTGCAATATTTTTTTTATTTTTTCGGTATTCCAAATCTACTCCAAAATCTATAAAATCAAAAACAGGCCTTACCTCATAACTAAGGTTTCTAAAATTTTCTTCCACATTTATACTTTTAGATATCGTTGCCCCAGTTGAAATTTCTAAAGAAAACTGAGTAAAACTTAAGTAAGGTAACATCAGGCTGAAGCCTAAAGAAAATATTAATCGATAGTATTGATATATTTTCAAGGTATATAGATTTAATAAAACTAGAGGAAAAGAACTAAGTTCTTTTCCTCTATAAATATAATAAATTATTGTTGTGCCAATATAAAATCTAAAGCAACTTCATGTCCTACTTCCATACTCGCTTTAAATTGTCCTCTCATTAAAGAAACGCCTTCTCTTCTAGTACCAAAGAGGTCAGCAATATCATTTAGCTTAATTTTTACACTTTTTTTCTTAACCGGAGAACTCTCCTTATCTTGAAAAGCAGATATTGTGGTACATTCATTGGTAAAGAAATACCCATATGCCCTGGCAGTA
>CALLVY010000129.1 GCA_938015925.1 uncultured Saprospiraceae bacterium | reverse complement strand
GGATCACCTCTTAAAACAAATAAGGTATTACTACCACAATGATGTTTTTGCAAATAAAACAGACGCTTTTATTCTATGTGAACAGCTCCATTTGCTGATCCAAAGAATACAAGAAATGGCATTAACGGAAAACAAATCCGGTACAAAAGAAAAGCAAGCAAGGCGTAAAAAAGCAAGGAAGAAATTTAAACTTTTCCAAAACGAAATCAATAATACCAATAATATTGTTTTGATACAGTCTAAGGACATCAATGCCGTCTATACCACTTTTGACTCTCCCAATTTTCAAGTCAGCTCAGATCCAAGTATGCTGCTCTACTCCAAAGGATGGTTTGAAAGAATACAAAAGAGATCTCGGTTGATTAGTGGTTCTGAAGGTAATTGTCTTCACTTTTTCAATGATTTGAGAAAAAGGATAAAAAAAACGGAAAGAGAACTAAAGAAAAAACAATAGGGTACTCCACTCAAAACCCAACACATTTCCCCCAAAAACAGCCCCCAATCCCATCCTTTCCCAAAGAAATAGGTCAAAAAAAGATAAATGGGTACTTTTGGATTAAATTTTGTGTTAATATATTAGTTTAGTCCCTCCATACATCCCATTTCTCCGTTAGTTATATTGGGTTTTGGAAAATTGTTGAGGGACGGAATAAAAATTGATGCATTTATTTACTGAAGTTGTTTAAAAACTACTTACTTGGTTGCAAAATGATCTTTAAAGCAATCTTTTCCCCTTAGCTTGTAAGGGGCAAGCTTCTTTTTTATCGGCCGTAGCTCGGCTATGCCCTCAAAAAAAGAATCAACCTTGCTTCAAATCTCTATTTTTCACTACAAGCAGCAATTCTTAAACAACTTCACTCTGTGAAACTTCGGTTTCAACCAAATTACTAGATACAAAGGGGTAAATTTTGCTAAAATTTCTCAGCAATCGTGCATTTTACCGAATCCGACGAAATCAATATATGACAAAACGGCTTTACTATCTTCTCGGTCTTTCGGGCATCTTATTTTTAGTGGCTTTTGCCTTTGCCTTTTATATCCACTCCTCGGATAAACTGGACATCTATGCCCAAACCATTAGCCAACATTTGCAGGCGGAAGAAACCCAAGTGGATCTTTTCTTCAAAAACAAAGATTTCATTCATCGTCAACTGAGTAACATCAACAATAATTCTTTTACACAGATTGAAGATGACTTTTCTTATTTACAGAATTATTCTTCCAAAAGTTTTACGATCTCTATTTACCAGAAAGATTCTATGATCTACTGGACTAATAATTTTGCGCTACCAGCCATCAACGAAGTGCAAAGTGCCGGTCCGAGTCGAGATCATAAATTGGTGCATTTGAAGAATGGGATTTACGAAATGATCCGCCAAAAATTTATTGATACTAAAATTGGCGCTTATACCATTATTGCGATGGTTCCGATCAAATATTCCTATCAGCTAGATAGTAAATACCTGGAACATAAATTTTCGGCGGATGCCAATATTCCCGATCAGATCACCGTTACTGAAGAGCTTTCTAATTTTCCAATCGCTAGTAAAAGCGGAACGCCCCTTGCCTATTTGTCTACCCAGCAGGATGTAACGAATATCATTCACCTTCAACGACTATTGACGCTCTTTTTGGCGGCACTACTCATCTTTGGTTTTTTCATAGATGGCTTGGCTCGCAACTGGGTAAAAACCAGGTCGCCCTGGAAAGGAGCAGCACTTTTGATCAGCGGTCTTTTTGGAGCTCGCATTTTGATGATCCTTTTTGATTTTAGTGGCTACTTTACGGTCTTGCCTATTTTCTATAGAAACTTTGATACCAGCATCAGTAGTTCTCTGGGAGACTTATTGATCAACATTGTTTTGCTTTTGTGGATCATCCTTTTCTTCTACCGAGAATTTAAGGTTCCTTCTTATCGACACTTGCGAAGGTCTTGGAAGTTTTGGTATACAGCGCTCAATTACTGGGCGATTCTCGTCGGCATCTTATTGATCACGGGGGTCTTTAAAACGTTGGTTTTTAATACGACTATTTCTTTCGACTTTGACAATGTTTTTAATCTGGATCGTTATAGCTTAATTGCGATTATAGGCGTTATCATTTTATTGATGGCTTTGTATTTATTCAGTCATCGGATGATGACTACGATTGTGAATATCGGGCTAAATTGGACTTCGCGTTTGGGTGCTTTGGCTGTTGCTATTTTGGCAGCGATGCCTTTGCTTTTCTTACTTGACCTTTTGTTGCCTGCTCATTATATCTTGTTGATTGCTTTTGTCTTTATTCAAATTTTTGATCTATTCATCGACAGCAAAGTAGTCACCTTTACCTGGCTCGTAGTTTGGTTAGTTATTCTTTCTGCCTTTCCATCTATTCTACTTTTCAAATACAATGCATTTCGCGATCGAACAATCCGCCTGAGCTATGCCAAACAATTGGCAGTACTTCGAGATCATGCCGCAGAAAAAGCATTTTTCCAATTAAAGGATAGAATCAAGGCCGATGATTTTTTAAAAAATGAATTCTCCAAACCTTATCCATTCAAGGTAGAAAACGAGCGAATCAAACAGCAAATTGACAAATACTATATTGACGATAATTATTTATTTTACAATTACGATTATCAGGTAAGTGCTTTCAATAAATATCAAAAATCAGCACTCAAAGATCAGGATGAATCCTACTCCAATATTATCTCCAAATTGGATCAGGCCGAAAGTGTCTACGATAAAGAATTGCATTTTTGGTCTAATGAAAATGGCCAACACAATTATATCGTCAAACTAGACGTACCAGCCATAGAGCAGGACGAGAATCCGGTTTCTTTGTTTATCGAATTTGTCCGACAAAGAAGAGAACCTTCTAAAGTCTATACCGAACTCTTGATCGACAAGCAATACAAAAATCTAAAAGAACTCGGCAAATACGAATACGCCATCTACAAGGACAACCAGCGAATTGACTCGGAAGGAAAAGTATATGGTCCTTTACTCACCATCCCAAATATTCCTGGGCCAGGTAAAAACATAGAACTCATCCATGAAAACCGATCGGACTTGGTGTATCATGGAGAAAATGATGTCATCGTTTTATTGGGTCGAGAAAAGGAAACTTTCTTAAAGGCAATTTCGCTTTTCTCTTACATCTTTGGAATGTTGATTAGCTTGGTATTGGGTTTTGCTTTTTTCAATACCCTATTCCCAATACTTCCCAACGCTGCCAGCTTTTCTATTTCCAGTAAGCCATCTCTAAAGAATAGAATTCAACTCTCGGTCATCTCCTTGATCGTGGTATCTTTTATCATCATTGGTTTTGTAACCGTTTGGTTTTTCCAGACCTCTTCCGAGGAATATCACGAGTCGCGGCTCGAACGAAAAACCAGTTCCGTTTTAACCGATGCACAACATGAAATCGAACTGCTTATCTCTGGCAGGGATTCTATTTTGGATCTCCAAAAAATGGTCGTCCCTATTTCACAAATCCACCGAATTGATGTCAACTTATACGACCTAAAAGGACGTTTGCTCAATTCTTCTGAAGGAGATATTTTCAACAAAGGAATATTGGCGCCCTGGATGCCGGCTCTTGCTTATCAGGCCCTAGCCAAACAAGGCTTATCAGAGTACATTCAAGAACAAGAAAAGGTAGGAGAACTTACCTATAAAGCCTCCTATGTTCCATTAAGCGATCTAAATAATAATACCATTGCTTATCTCGGACTCCCCTATTATTCGAAGCAAAGAAAATTGAGATCGGACATCACGGTATTTATGAGTACGCTGCTTAATGTCTATGTTTTCCTATTATTGATCGCCGGTGGTATAGCCATCATGGTGGCCAATTCTATTACCAGACCACTGGCAAAAATTGGAGAAAAACTCAAACAACTTCGCTTGGGCAAATCCAATGAACCACTGGAATGGAAAAGCAAAGATGAGCTGGGAGCGCTGATTGGGGAATACAATAAGATGATCCTACAATTGGATGATAGTGCCAGTCGACTCGCTCAATCAGAACGGGAAAGTGCCTGGCGAGAGATGGCCAAACAAGTAGCCCATGAAATTAAAAATCCACTAACGCCGATGAAGTTGAGTATCCAATACTTGCAACATGCTTATCGGTCTAATCCAGAAAATATCGAACCGCTCCTAAAAAGAGTAGCAGGTACATTGATTGAACAAATCGACAACCTTGCACAGATCGCTTCTGAGTTTTCTAATTTCGCTAAAATGCCCCGTGCAGAAAATCAACAAATTCACCTCAATAAATTGGTCAGTTCCGTCTTCCTACTTTTCAGTAAAGAAAGAGAAGATATGGAAATGACCATCGAATTGCCGGACAAACAATATTTTGTATTTGCGGATAAAAATCATTTAATGCGGGTTTTCAACAACCTGATCAAAAATGCCATCCAAGCTATTCCTGATGATCGTCATGGCATCATAAAGGTCTCTCTTTATCTCAATGAAGATTTGGCCACGGTAAAAGTAAGCGATAATGGTACGGGGATTTCGGACGATAAAAAAGACAAAGTTTTTGTTCCCAATTTTACCACTAAAAGTTCGGGCACAGGGCTTGGTTTAGCGATTTCCAAAAACATCATTGAATCGGTTGATGGAAAAATCCGCTTCATCACCGAAGAAAATCAAGGCACTGATTTTTATGTGGAATTGCCTTTGGTGGAAATGAAGGAACTGGAAGAAGCTTAAGGAAAAAGTGTACTTCGTGAACCTTTCTTTGGTCGGTTTCGCAGAGTTCGACATCGGAGAACCATGAGGAACGAACGAAATGACCTTCGATCGTAAAAAATCTGCGCGATCTGCGGGAAACCAAATCCCTCCAGTTCATTTAAAAAAAAATCCATTCAAAACTTATCTGCACTTCGTTTAAATTCGACGGACTAATCCCCAACCAAATTCCATTCTATTTGTTACCTTTCCCTTTGACAAAATACTAAACGTATACTTTGGGAAAAGCAAAACACATTGGCATCATTGGAGCTGGAATAGCAGGTATCGCAAGTGCGATCCGCTTGGCTAGTTTGGGGCATCAAGTGGACGTATTTGAGGCCAATGCTTATCCTGGCGGGAAGTTATCCGAATTCTCCAATAATGGCTTTCGCTTTGATGCGGGACCTTCTCTGTTTACGATGCCAGAGTATGTGGAAGAACTTTTCCACATCGCCGGAGAAGATATACAAGATCACTTTACTTACCAACGCCTGTCTGTCGTTTGCCATTATTTTTGGGAAGATGGTACACAGCTTTTGGCGCATGCAGCAATCGAAGATTTTGCTCGCGAAGTAGCGGACAAACTTAAAGTTGATGCAAATCTAATCCACCAGACGCTCGCAGAAAGCGAAAGAAAATACGAAGTAACGGGTAAAATTTTTCTCCACAAATCCCTCCACAAATGGCGTACCTGGTGGAGTTTTGATGTTTTTAAAGCCTTGTTTCGCATCCCCGGTTTAGATTTATTTAGCAGTATGAATTCGGTGAATGAACGGCAATTGAAGCATCCCAAACTGGTACAACTCTTCAATCGCTTCGCGACCTATAATGGTTCCAATCCGTACAAGGTACCAGGTCTACTCAATATCATTCCCCATTTTGAACATCAGATTGGTGCTTTTTTCCCGAAAGGTGGTATGCATAGTATTACCCAAAGTTTGTTTCTACTGGCTCAAAGAAAAGGGGTCCGTTTCCATTTCAACCAAAAGGTAGATCGCATTGAGGTAGATAAAAATTCCGTCAAAGGTTTAATCGTCGGGGAGCAGTTTTTACCTTTTGATCGGGTGGTGAGTAATATGGATATTTTTTATACTTACAAAAAATTACTCCCTCAGCAAAAACATCCAGAAAGCACCTTGGCGCAACCCAAGTCTACTTCTGCGCTCATTTTCTATTGGGGCATCCAGCATTCTTTTGCTGAATTGGGCTTGCACAATATTTTCTTTAGTGAAAACTATCGCCACGAATTTGATTGCCTCGAAAGCGGAAGCATCACGGACGATCCAACGGTCTATATCAACATCACCAAAAAATACGAAACCAAGGATGCCCCCGAAGCTTGTGAAAATTGGTTTACCATGATCAATGTTCCTCACCAAGCGGGGCAAGACTGGGACGCCTTGATCAAAAAAGCAAGACAACAAATCATCGAAAAATTGAGTCGCATTTTAAAACAGGATATTGCTTCTTTAATTATTTCTGAAAACCTCCTCGACCCAAGAACTATTGAGAGCAAAACATCCTCTCACCTGGGAGCATTATATGGCACTAGTTCTAACAAACGCATGGCTGCCTTTTTGCGACATGCTAATTTCTCGAGTCATATCAAACATTTGTATTTTTGCGGAGGCAGTGTACATCCAGGTGGTGGGATTCCACTTTGCCTTTTGTCGGCAAAAATCGTAACGGAGCTATTGGAAGAAGAGGGATAAAAAAAGAGATAAAGCAACTAATTAAATTCATGGATCTACTTAAAAACAAATCAGCGCTATCTATTTTTATCTTGGTCGTATTGTATACGGTCGGGATCTGCGGTATTGGGAGTGGCTATTTTCCAAATATGATTTATTTGACCCCACTCAATCTATTGATTTCGCTGGCTTTGGTTTTATGGAATCATCCGCAGTGGAGTCGAGCTACGATTGGTTTTTTGCTGCTTTGTTTTGTAGTGGGTTTGAGCATAGAAATCATTGGTGTGCAGACTGGACTTATCTTTGGAGAATATCAATATGGGCCAGTTCTGGGTTGGAAGATTTGGGATACGCCGGTGATGATTGGTGTCAATTGGATGTTGCTGGCTTATTGTACCGGAGCGAGTGTGAATCAGATGTTGCCTACTTGGCATTGGCTCGGGCAGGCTTTGCTGGGAGCTACGCTGATGGTCTGTCTGGACATTTTTATCGAGCCCGTAGCGATCTATCACCAGATGTGGAATTGGGGCGGTGGGCCAATTCCTTTGCAAAATTATTTTGCTTGGTTTATAATATCCTTATTTTTGTTGAGTGTTTTCCACTATTTTCAGGCTTGGATTCAAAACAAAGTGGCTTATTATATGTTGACTATCCAGTTCTTATTTTTCTGGATATTGGGTTTATTAATTAGAATATCATGAATGCACTACTTTACGTACTAATCACTTTAACGGCCGTTGTCTGTATGGAATTTACGGCTTGGTTTGCACATAAATACATCATGCATGGCTTTTTGTGGTCTTGGCATGAAGATCACCATCAACCCCATTTGAAAGATGGTTTTTTCGAGAAGAATGATTTATTCTTTTTGGTTTTTGCTGTTCCTAGTGCCAGTTGTTATATCATTGGTTCTTCTACGCCGCATTTTTGGGTTTTCTTTATTGGCGTTGGAATTTCTATCTATGGCTTGATTTATTTTTTGATT
>CALLVY010000128.1 GCA_938015925.1 uncultured Saprospiraceae bacterium | reverse complement strand
GGTACTGTATCGCTTCGCGATTTCTACAAATTCATTGAGGGTAACTTTAGTAGGAATCGTTGGAAAAATCAAAAGTTCAGCCAGCGCCATTTTCAACAAAATCATATCAATAGTGGCGACACGATCTGCATCCCAATTCTTAAGTGTTGGCTCAATGATTTCCAAGAGTTCTTTATCTTCCTTGATTACTTTGGTCAATAAATTTTCACCAAAGCCTTTAACCGTTTCTTGATCCGGTCGATATTTATCGCAAAAGCCTTCCGGAGCAGGAAGTGCTTTAATGGTTTTTTTGATAGACCCGATTACGAGTGATTTGTCATCTAACCAACTAGAGTATAAATCCTCCATGGCCTCATCGTAAATTTCATCGGTATTTAATTGCTTTAGCAAGAAAAGGATGATTTTTATATGATCGGTGGTATCGTCGGCAGGGTTGGCTAAAAAAGCTTTGTACTCTTCACTCTTTGCCAATTCTTTATACAATCGACGAATGATATCATCATCTATTTTATCTGCAAAACGATGGTGCTCACACAAGGCAATGAAATGCGCATTGGTGACTACAGACTGTAGAGAGGTATTGGAGAATAGTTTACCCGTAAAAGCTTTATCTTCCGGGGTAGGAAGATGCTTGGAAGAACGCTTCTCAGCATCTTTGATAGCGTACTCTGCGACTTTGCTCAGATAATATAAGTTAAAGAGATATAGGGTAAATGATTGATTAACATTTTCCTTATAACGATCTAAAACCTGATCAAACGTCAACTCTTTATCTCTACTATAACCGTAGAGCATTTGCATTACTTTAATGCGGATATTTCTTCGACTCAGCATAAACTTTCTTATACAATTATTAGTTGCCGAAATGGTGAACACAAAGAAAGTTATTTTTTTTAGAATGGGCAGTATTTACCAGAAAAATATCTGTAAAAGCGACTTTATTTTTTAGTTCTTTGATTTTTTCCAAGTTAGAGAGAGCTAAAAGTTAAAATTGATCATTTACAAAGACAGTGCTTCTCTTCTGTTTTAGTCTTTTTCTCTAAGTTTTAGAATACCGGATAACTAAAATGGAAATTTTCTCAAATCAGAAGAAGGCCAATAAAAAAGCCGGGAAATATTGAATCAATATTTCCCGGTTTAGGTAATAAAATTGGTTCTTTGACAAATCCCGTGTGTGAGTCAACCAAAAAGAAGAAAAAACACTTCTTACAGTCGCTTTTTTTTTCTTCTTTTTGGTTGACCACGGGATTTGTCAAAGAACGATAAAACTTTAGGCTTAGCTGGATCAGCGGCTTATTTTAAATACTGCTGTTTCACTTCTTCAAAAGTAGGCAATTTCTTCTTGTGCCATTTCATGACGATTTTACCATCTTTCATCAATACGATTCCAGGGTTAGAACGCACAATGGTTTTAAGTAAGATATCATCTGCTTCATAGATTGGGTAAGCCGCTTGGGTAGCATGTCTAAAATGCTCGATCATCGTCGCTCCTGCCCCACCCGCAACGCCAAACACCTTAAAACCAGCAGCTTGTGCCGCATCTGCAAAAGGATTGACTTTATCGCGGTAAATGCCCTCAAAGTCTTCCTCCCAATCATAAGTAACTTCCTGAACGGTCTTGGTCTCATTCCCTGCCAATTTCTTCTCGATTACAAATTCTCCTTCCTTTTCAGTACTTGGAATGGTATCGTAACTGTAAACCGGAATGGTTTGGGTAATTTCTTCACTTTTCGGTGTTCCATATAATTTATAGCTCACCAACATAAACGAATAATTTGGGTCTTCAAGGATCTCTTCTACCATCTCATTCCCGTCTGCATCCGTAATGGACATCTCACTGATTTTAGTCGCTTCAATCGTTGGCTCTGTTTTAATTTGCTCATAAGACCAATCAGCTTTTGGATAACTGCTGTATTCTTTTAAAAACTGTGCATAAGGCATTTCTACCACTTTCCCATCTTTCTTATTGGTCATTTTGTAAGCAATAACTTGTACTGCTGCCTGCGCATCGGTTTCAATTTGTCTGGTAGTACGGATATCTGCTCCTACTTTAAAAGGTCTAAAGTCTTTACCAGGAATATCCCATACAAAGTTACTCAAGCAATAAATCAATAAACCAAGTGTACTTAGCCCTAGCAAACCGCCACGCTGTTTTGGACTAAACCAACGATGGAAATCTTTAAATTGGAATAAAAACCAAATCGCAGGAATCATCAAGAATAAATCCTTGTAAAAAGAGACCTTAGGTTTGAGCTTGAGGAAATCTCCAAAACAACCACAATCCGTTACTTTCATATTAGATTCTACCCAAGTATCCCATTTACCAAACTCAAAAAAGTTGGCGCCTTGAGGAACGTGTCCGTTGAGATAGGTAAAACCAGTTAAAAAAGTAAAAAAGAAAACCAAGAGGAAGAATACCCAACTGGTCAATTTTGGTCGAGAACCGATAATCAAAGCGATTCCCAGCACGATTTCCAATACGATCATAAAAACCGAAAAGCTGATGGAGTAATCTGAAAGCACCGGAAAAAGCGGCGCAATAAAAGACATCCAGGTCTCTTCAAAGGTATATTTGAATTCGGCAAAATACTGCTCCATCTTGTAAGCAGTTCCCAGAGGGTCCATTGCTTTTACAGCACCCGAAAAAATAAACAGGGCTCCTGTAAAGTGCTGAAAATAAGTGGTGATCCAATTCTTGCGTGCTTTAAATACAAACTCTGTAAGCAGCGTAAGCACTACTGCTGCAATGGCAACATAAGTAAAAACGGTTGTTAATGTCATAATCTCTATTATTGGTTCTTTTCTTCAATTTTTATTAAGGCGAATAAGGAATAATTGATCATATCCTGGTAATTGGCATCCAATCCTTCGGAGATAATCGTTTTGCCTTTATTATCTTCTATTTGTTTGACTCGTAAAATCTTCATTAAAATCAAATCTGTCAACGAACTAATTCGCATGTCTCTCCAAGCTTCTCCATAATCATGGTTCTTCGCAATCATCAGTTCACGGGTGGTTTTCATCTCCTGATCATACAGTTTCACCGCTTGCTCTAAACCTAATTCCAAATCTGTGTTAGCAGGCAAAGTCAGTTGAATAATAGCCATAATGCTGTAATTCACCAGGCCAATGTACTCAGATTCAACACCTTCTGGAATCATTTGTTCTCCCAACTCCTCCAAACTCCTGATTCTGCTGGCTTTTATAAAAAGCTGATCCGTCAAAGAAGTCGGTCTAAGTATTCTCCAGGCCGTCCCATAATCCTTCGTTTTCTTTTCAAAGATGTCTCGGCATCGGGATACTTCCCGATCATATTCTTGCAAGGTTTTTTCCACTTTTAGATATTTGCTGCAAATATAATAAGTAAGCACCACTTTAGGTAGTTAGAATCACTTTACAAAAATGCATCCTTTAATCCCTTTTCTCTGTTAATGGGCTTACAATAATTGTTAATAGCCTGTTAATCAGAAAAACAAGGGGCAATTCTTATCTTTTTTCCTGCAAAAGGTCAAAAAAAAGGTTCTCTGACAAATCCCTTTGTTCTTCTTTTAATTGACCACGCGATTTGTCCAAGACACGAAAAAGAATAAAAACGTGGGCTGCGAATTTTACCAGCCAACTTCCTCACGAATTTGTATTTTTGTCGTACATGAAAGATACTTATCAAACCATTGCGGAACGAAGTGAAGGAGAATTTAGAGATCGAGGCAGTAAGTTTATTGCTTATGCGGAGGCGATTTATACCGAAGAAGAAGGCCAGTTACTTTTAGATGAAATTAAGAAATTACATCCTAAATCAAGGCATTTTTGCTATGCCTACCGCCTAGGGATGGATGGCAATCAATTTAGAACCAATGACGATGGAGAGCCTTCTGGTACCGCGGGTCGACCGATCCTCGGACAGATCGACAGTTTTGAGTTGACCAATGTATTTGTCGTGGTGATTCGATATTTTGGTGGAACCAAATTGGGAACTTCTGGTCTTATCAATGCCTATAGAACGGCTACGCAGAATGCTTTTGAGCAGGCCAATATCATTGAAAAAGTGATTGCGGATGTTTTTCGTTTGGAATTTAGCTATGCGATAATGAGTCAGGTGATGAATGCAGTAAAAAAAATGGAATTAGATATTCGTAGCCAAAGTTTTGAAAACTCAGGAGTCTTGGAATTGGCCATTCGGCAAACGGAGGTGGAAACCTCCTTACTGCGGCTCAAGGCACTCGTTAGCAGCAAAAGCCTGGAAGAGGTCGCTTCTTTAGGAGAAGATTGGGAAATGGAAGGTTTTGAATTGGAAAGAATAGAAACCGATGATAAAAGCTGAAGACGGTTCAACTTTTATCATCGATCCACAACATTTATCGCAATACAGTAACGCCACCTTTCTTGAGAATGGTGCTATTATTTAGGGGACAAGGTGCTTCCAGGGAATAAACATAAACCCCTGTATTGACCAATTCTCCATTGACTCTTCCATCCCAACCTTGGCTAAAATCTTGAGTCTCCCAAAGCAAAGCTCCCCAACGGTCATAAACTCGGAAATAATCTATTTCCGAAATATTTGAAGAAAGCATCAGGAAGTCATCATTAAAACCATCTCCATTTGGAGAAAAAACAGTTGGCATATAAATGAGATCTTCGGGACAGGTCGTCAATTCACTTACCTCCATTTTTGCTTCTCGCATACAACCAGTCTCTCTATTGGTAATGGTAATCGTATACACCATATTGGTATCCAGCCTTGCAGTAGGATTGGCACAAGAAGAACAACTTAGACCAGTACTTGGCGACCAGTCATAAGAATAATCGCTGTTGCTATCTTTTGGACTTACTTCCAACAGAATAGATTGGCCAGGAAAGAACCTACGAACCGGACTAAAATTCACTTCTGGTAAAGACATTACCTCTACCCTTACGGAATCTGTTGCGGAGTTACAACTCTTATAGGTTCCAGTCACCAGGTAGTCAATAGTCTGACTTGGGTTGACCAATGGCTTAGGGTCTGTTGCATCAGATATTTGCTCCATTGGAGTCCAAATAAATTCGCTGGCATTACTTGTAGTCGTCAGCATTACGGTATCTCCTAGACAGATGGTCTGATCCTCCGAGCTTATCTCAACCTTTTCGACCACTTCGATGTAGGCTTCTTTGGTGATCGTATCTTTACATTCTCCATTATCTACCATTAAAGTAACATCAAAAACACCAGCTTGCTGATAATCTGCAGCAACATCCTGAATCGTACTCTGACCTGGAGTCGCTCCCTGGAAAGACCAATTTACCTGAAAGTCAATTTCATTCGTTTCCACTAAACTTTCAAATCCTACCATCGTTTCCCCATCGCAAAGAAAGGTATCAGAGGCCATAAAATCAATTTCTAATTCACTTACAAAAATGGTATCAGGAGAAATCAAAAGCGTATCACAGGTACTTCCCAGCATCAATTTTGGAACAAAGCCATTTCCAGAAACTTCATTGTAAAAATAATGGAGCGTATCTGCGCTAGTGTTGCCGTTTAAGATGGTATTACCATCATCCAAAAACCAAGTAAAGTTATAGGGGCGATCAGAAGTACCAAAGAAAGTGACTTCTGCTGGTAGACAACGGTTATTGACTTCAAAAAAGAAATCACCAGAAGGTCCAAGAATAGAAACCAAATCATCTAGATCCATAGTATCTCTACAGGCATCATTTCTTCCAATTGCCACAAGCGACACATCAAAAACACCTTTTTCAGAATAGATATGGGAAGCTTGATCCGAAGAACCACTATTGTCGCCAAAGGTCCATTCAAAGTCATAGGCATTGATAGATTGATCAATAAAATTGACAGTAGCAGGAGGGCAGGCAGCATAATTGGGATCGACGGCAAAACCGGCTACTACTTCTTCTACCATGAGATCAAGCGTATCGCTATGTTCACAATTGGAGGTTCGGATCCTTAAAGAAACTTCATAATTGCCAATAGCAAATTCGTGGCCCGGATCTTCGAGTGTAGAAGTCGTTCCATCTCCAAAATCCCATAAATAAGAAAGCCCGGATCCTCCCGACAAATTTTCAAATTGTAATTCCAATCCAGGACAAGAAAAGGAATCGGAAGCAAATTTGGCGAAAGGCGCATTGATATCTATTCCTTCTTCTACAAAAAGACTATCTACACAACCCCAGCTATCCCTAACCGTTAATTGAGTTGGAATAAAACCTGCTTGATCAAAAGTATAAATAATGTCTTCCCCCGTACTTGTTCCGATAATATCTGTCGGTTCTCCAAAGGTCCAATCCCATTGGGTATTCGTTGCAAAAAGATTGGTACTATTGTCTTCAAACCTAACATCGACGGGGAGGCATTGAGACAGTTGAGTAGTACTAAAATCCAAATCAATTTCATTTGATAAAATAGGACCATAATCCAAGGTATCTCTACAGTTATTGATATCAAGAACCACCAGACGTAAAGAATGTGTACCTGCGGGAAGGGTAATACTTGGGTTTTTTAAATTTGGGTTGGAGAATATTGCTGTAGCAGAACTCCATCGAAATCTGTTTGCATCAACGGAGGTATTGGTTAAGCCTAGGCTTATTGGAGCACAACCTGTATCTGCGTCAACTTCAAAATCAGCTTTCAATTCTGTAATAATGACATCATTCCTCATGGTATCGGTACAACCGGAAGCATCATTGTAAGCAATTTGGGTCACCTCAAATGTACCTATCCCTGGAAAAGTAAACACAGGATTAAATAAACTACTAGTATCTGAATCACTGCCTGGCACTCCAAAGTCCCAGAAAAGAGCATCCGCTCCTACGGCTCTGTTCACGAAGGATCGAGTAAGTGGCGTATTACAATTTCTATTTGTTCTAAATTTTGCTACCGGAGGAAAAATGGTAACATAATCTTGCAGGGTAAGGGTATTAAAACAACCATTAGATCCAACGACTAAGGTAACTGTAAAACTACCAGTGTCTCTATATAGAAAAGTAGGATTGGCTTCAAAGGAATCAAAAGTTCCATCTCCATCAAAATCCCAGGCCCAGGAATTGGTCGTCAAACCAGAAAGGTCTTCAAAGCTAATAACTTGATCAGCACAAGCCTGGAGAGGAGTAGCTGCAAAATCAACTGTTGGAATATTTCCTCCACAAATCGCCGACTGAAAAACTCTCTTTTCTACACAGCCCAAGTTATTTTCAACTACTAATTCTACCCTAAAACATCCATCTTGAGTCAATACAGCTGTTGGTTGTTCCAAACTAGAAGAAAATATAACTACCTCATTAATATCAATAACTTTCCAATCCCAACTTACAATTGGTGCGATAGATTGCACACTATCAATCAGGGTATAAGTGAGTGGCAAACAACCCAAAAGCGGAAGACCTTCAATATTCATTACCGTTTTTCGCAAAATTACCGTATCAACATTAATCTGTTTACTACAGCCAAAAGCATCTTCAATGGTCAAGCTTATAGGAAAGACCCCAAACCCTGTATAAGTATGATTTGGATTCTGCAAGTTAGAAGTTGTTCCATCTCCAAAATCCCAGAGCCAGGTTTCCGCTACTGGAGAAATCCCTGTAAAAGTAGAAACATGCGGAATACTACAGCCCACTTTATTTTGAACATCCATCGTTACATCCAAATTGGCGGGATCAACAATGCATAGCAATTTGGTTTGAGTATTGGTACAACCATTTATTACCCGAGTCAGACTCACATTATAACAGCCTGGACCAGCGTAGGAATAACTAGGATTGCTAAAAGTAGAAGTATTTCCATCTCCAAAGTCCCAACTTATATTAGAAGCACCATCCAAAGATTCGTCTAGAAAATTAATGTTTAAATCCCCACATCCTCCATTGGAATCAAAGCTAAAATCCACATCATATCCAGCTTGAACAACATCTTCTAAAACCAACTTTTCGGTACAACCAGTTTGTTGGTTCATCGCATTTACAGTCAGCGTATATGGACCATTACCGGAATAGGTAATACTTGGTGGATTGGTACCATTGAAAGTTTGTCCATTTCCAAAGTCCCATTGATAGGTGGTATTGGGTTCTGCAGCGTCATTGGAAAAAAGTACTGAAAAAGGAGGATCACATTGGAAGGTATAATTAGAGCTTACCTGAATTTCGGGATTTGGAAAAACAGTGATTAGATCATTTCTGGTAATGGTTCCTTTGCAACCATTATTGTCGGTTACAATCAAAGTAGGCGTATAAATATCGGGGGAATCATAGGTACAAGAAACGACCTCATCACTTGATGGTGGCAAAACACCACAAGGGCCACCAAGTCCCCAAACCCAAGAATCGATTTGACCACTGGCCGAAGTGGAAGTACTGGTAAAAGTAATTTCAAGCGGGCCACAACCTTCGGTTTCATCCGTAACAAAAGAAGCTTCAGGCTTTTGATAAACCTCTATATAGTCCGTTTTACATGACTTATCGCTCTGTCCTCCTTCATTGACCACAGTCAGGCAAATCGTATATTTCCCTGGGGTATCGAGTAAGTAAGTAGGATTCTGTAAGGTAGCGAACTCAACTCCATTTAATTCCCAAACCCAAGAATTGATCAAACCTCCAGAGGAAGTTGAAATGTCTGAGAAGACAGCGGTAAGCGGTTCACAACCTGCTGTTTTATCTACTTGAAAGTCGGCATTACTTTGGGCACTAAGTCCTGAGGAAATCAGGAAAAATAAAAAAACAAACAATCCGTAATAGTTTCGTGTGTTGGGCATCATCGATTATTTCCTATGTTTTGTTGATCTGCATTGGAAGCAATCCAATCAGATACGGGCAATAAAAAGTCTAATCTAAGGTGATCTTAGATTAATAGTTTTCTATAAGAAACGGTAAATTTGAGAGGGAACCTCCCTTTAACAGTGAAGGGGCCATTTAGGAATAACACTAGATTTCATCTATTGACTAGATGGAGTTTTTATTCAAAAATAAACAGCCTTGTTTACGAATGCAATCCAAGGTCAAAGATAGAGAAATAGAATTATTTCTTCTTCACGAAAAGTAAATTTTTTAAAATATATTTTCAGCGGAGTAATTTTTCTGTTACATCAAAAAGAAATTATCACAGTATTTTCAGCCCAATGCCTCCATTAGTCAAAAAATACTTTGTCACGATAAAAAAAAACAGGGTACAGTAGTTTTTAAGGCAATCTTCCAGAGCGTAAATGCCCTAAACAAAAAGAGACCACCTCAATGGGTGGCCTCTGAACGACAATATACTGCTACTAGAAAAATTCTTTATCTCATAATCGAAATATCTCCCTTGATAACCATGGTACTGCCATCAAGTGGGCAAATAGCTTCGATGAAATATACATATACGCCATTTGGCAAATAATCTCCGTTGGACCTTCCATCCCATCCTTCTGCCATATTGGTAGTTTGGTATAAAACACCTCCCCACCGATCATAAATTTCCATTCCTGTTATCTGAGTAACTGTAGAAGAATAGACTTTGAATATATCATTGTCTCCATCATTATTGGGTGAAAAAGCATTTGGTGCAAACACCAGGTCATCTCCACAATCGGTACGTAGGCTTACTAAGGTTTGCCCTGTTGTCATACAACCCGATTCTAAATCCTGGACTTCAACATTAAAGACCGTACTGGCCTCTACCCTTGCGATCGGGTTAGGACAATCCGAGCAACTCAGATTAAGAGCTGGGCTCCAAAGGATATTATAATTTTCCCAATCTTTTTCCAAACCTAAATCAATCTCTACTGAATTCTCAGGGAAAAAGCTTTTTACTGGAATCAAGCTAAGCGATGGTATTGGATCAACATTTACCGTAAGAAAAAGAGTATCTTCTTCACATCCAAATACACTTCCAATTACCATGTACTCTGTGGTTTCAGTAGGCATCGCTAGCGGATTGGGAAGATAAACGGAAGACAAACCGTTTTCTGGATACCAAGAAAATTCATTGGCCAATCCAGTAACCGAAAGCTGTACCGTATCTCCAGCACAAATGGTCTGGTCTTCTCCAGAGATGCTCGCTTTATCTATGATTTCTATTTTTACACTATCCGAAGATTCACACACTCCATCAAAAACATTCAATACATAAGTGGTGGTCTGACTTGGGCTTGCTTGTGGATTGAGAATATTTACATTGCTCAAACTAGGTTCCGCATTCCATCTGGGAGTCCCTTGCCCCTCTCCTTCCAAAAACAAAACCTGACCTGCACATAAGACTTGGTCTTCCCCAGCATCAACCACTTGTGGTGTCTGTACATTTATCGTAAGCGTATCTTTTATCAAACAGCCATTGATAGATTCTACCTGAGCTACATAAGTTGTAGTGGTCGTAGGACTAGCTACTGGATCAAAACAATTCGTACAATCCAATTCTCCATATTCCAACCATACAGGATTGCTCCCATAGCTAATATTTAACTGTACTAAACCTTCTATACAAATCGTCTCATCGGCTCCAAGAAAATCTTGAGAATCGTTGATCACATCCACATTAACAGAATCAATTTTTTGACATCCATGCTCATTAGAGACCGTGATGATGTATTGAGTAGAAGCTGCAGGGCCTGCTACCGGATTGAAACAATTATCACAATTTAGATCTGCCGTATTGGGTCCCCAATCGTAATTAAATTCTGTTCCACCGCCACTTGCGAGGGCATTCAATTGAACGATCGAACCAAAACAGATCGTGGTGTCTGGCGAAATTTCAAATTCAGGAACGGTATAAGGTAAAACATCTATGGTATAATCAAAGGCACTTGTACAACCATTAGTGTCTGTAACATTTAGGACATAAGTCGTCGTCGTTGAAGGAGTCGCTATTGGATTCAGACAACCGGTACAACTTAAACTAGGATCAGGACTCCAGTTATAGGTAACACCTGTAGGAGCCGAAATAAAATTAACGCTAAGCTGACTTCCTGCTCCGATACAAATATCATTTTCTCCACTGATTTCCACTTCTGGTAAAGGATGAATGCTAATATTTTTAGTCCTTGTGGCAGTACATCCAATTTCGGAAGTGACTACTAAATTAACTACAAAGTCTCCGGCTTCATCAAAATGGAATTGCGGATTTTGTTGATCCGAAGAGTCCACTCCTTCAACCGTCCAGTTCCAAGCAACAATAGTTGCAGCATCCACGGTAGAATTGTCTGTAAAAGAAATATCAGAAGGGACACAGCCGCTGCTTTGGCTTTCTGTAAAATCAGCCACAGGTGTTGCACCAACTTTTATATAATCTTCTTTGAGTAAAGAATCTAAACAAAAATCGTTTTCTAGAATAAGTAAGACATCATAGCTACCCGGTGTGGAATAAGTTACACTCGGATTAAGGTCGGTACTTGTTTGAATATCTCCGCCTTCAAATTCCCAAGTAAAACCAGTGTAAGGAGTAAAGGAATTATCTTCAAAACTAAAGGTAGGATTAGGATTTGAGCTATCACAAAAAAGAGAATCCGAAGCGAAAAAATCAAAATCGAGATTGGCAATTTCAAAAGATTGAGATGCTTCAATAACTCTTTTACATCCACCATCGTTAGCCAAGATTAATTTTGGCAAATAATTTCCAGCGGTTTCGTAGGTATAAGAAAAAGTATCTGCCGTTGTGTTAAAAGTGGTATCGATACTACCATTTCCAAAATCCCAATAATAATTATAAGGTTCAATGGACTGAGCAGCGAAAGTTACAATCCCTGGCTTACAAGTTTGTTCTACAACGAAATCAAATTCTCCAATAGGACCTTCCAGAGAAATATAATCTGAAAGCAAAATACTATCTACACAAGCTGGAGTAGACCAAACCTTTAGCATGACGTCATACACCCCAGGTAGGGTATAAACATGCGGTGGACTTTCCAAATTAGAAGTACCACTCTGATCTCCAAAGTCCCACTCGTAATTGGTGGCATTGGTCGAAAGATTTTCAAAATTAACCACCAAGGGAGGACATGCTCCAAATAAATTATCTGCTGTAAAATTAGCCACTGGGTCAGTAATCTCAATCAATTTTATTAGACAAAAATCATCACTACAGCCCTTAGGGTCGGTTACCGTAAGGCAAACTTGATAAATGCCTTCTGCTGCATAGGTGTGAAGTGGATTTTTTGCTGATGAAAACGTTCCGTCTCCAAAGTCATACGAGTACGTTAAGTTTTGTCCTTTCGAACGATTTTTAAACCTTAAAGCACTTTGAGTACAACCAACACGATCAACAATAAATCGAGCTTCCGGGATAGATATGGTTACTATTTGTTCAAAAACGGCGGTATCGCTACAGCCATCTGCATCTGTTACTTTAAGACTCACGTCATAAATTCCGTTTGCCGTATAAGTACCCATTGGATTTTGATCTGTAGAGGTTTCTCCATTTCCAAGATCCCATTCCCAAGCGGTTATACTTGTTCGAGAACTAGTTGATTGGTCTTGAAAATTAACCGTACCAGCGCCACAACTATAGGCGTCAAGTGGTGTAATATTGGGGATGATTTCTGTGACCTTAATGGTATCCGTTAAGATCATTGTATCTCTACATTTATGGATATCTTTTACAACCAATTTTATATTGGTGTAGTCGCCGGGATCATTAAAGGTTATCGTTGGTTCTTTAGCTTTTACATTTGAAAATTCCCCATCCTGGCTACTCCAAAGATAAGTGCTGGCACCTGTGGAAAGGTTGGAAACTTTAATGGTAAATGGAGCACAACCTTCTAGTTCAGGTATACTAAAATCAGCCACTGGATCTGTTACATTAATTTCTTTAACTAAAGTATCCTGACAGCCTGCAATAAAATTGGTTGTAATTTGAGTTACAAAATAAGATCCTGGAGCAGGGAAATCAAAAGTTGGTGATGCTTCAGTTGAAGTATCTATCGTTACCCCATCCACTCCAAAATCCCAGTATATAGCGTCCGCTCCTACGGATAAATCCGTAAATTCTCGTTGAAGACTTTTAAGACAAGTCAGTTCGGTTTTAAAATTTGAAATCGGTGGTAGAAAACGAACAGCATCTGGTATGGTCAGTGAATTGGGACAACCATAATGAAACACTGTGAGCGTTACATCAAAATATCCCGTATCAGACCAATTATGTCTAGGTTCTTTTTCTTCAGAATAGGTTCCGTCTCCAAAATCCCATAAATAACCATTGGCATAGGAGCTAGAATTATTAACAAAAGTTGCATCATCTTTAAAACAAACTTCCGTTTCACTTGGGTTAAAATCTACCTCAGGTGGTTGACCTGCTAAAATACTAACTGGAAATATTTGTGAAGTCATACATCCCAAATCATTGGTAACTTCCAAACGTACATTATATATTCCAGTATCGACAATAGTAAATGTAGGGTTTTCCAAAGTAGAGTTATAAACAATAGGTGGAGTAGCACCAAAGGCATCTCTGACTTCCCAATTCCAAGCTACAATTGGTGAAACTGTGGTAGAATTTTCTCCTAAAGTTACCTCTAAAGGCACACAGCCTAATAAGGTTCCAAAATCTTTTTCTGCCACCATTTCAATTACTTTTATGGTGTCTGTACTAATCGTATTGCTACAGCCATTGGCGTCAATGACTTCTAAAGTAACGGGGTAAATTCCAAAATCAGGAAGATCCACAACGGGGTTCTGACCTGAACTAGTCAGTCCATTTCCAAAATCCCAATTCCAAACGACTGCTGTAGATGAAATACCCGTTGCAGTGACTTGATGTGGAAGACTACAACCTATTAAATTATTAATGGTATAATCAACATCTGGAATTGGATTGATTGTAATACAAGTAGTCAGCGTACTTGTACTAATACAAGTACCGATATATCGAGTAACGCTGACAGTATAGCAACCTGGAGCTTTATATTTATGAGTTGGGCTAAGCTTATTGAAAGTTTTACCATCACCAAAATCCCAAACAAGACTATCTGCAACTGTTCCAGATAAATCTCTAAAGATGATTGGCTCATTGACACAAGCTTCCATTTTGTTCGCAGAAATTTCAATAGGAACTGCTACAAAAATATAGCTGTCTTTAATCAAAACAGCAGAACAGCCTGTGATTGGATCTTCAACAGAAAGTTCGATGTTGTAAGTACCCTCGTCAGTGTAAACTACAGGTGGCGGATTGGCACCATTATAAGTTTGTCCATTGCCAAAAGTCCAAAAATAATCTAAAGTAGGATCTATAGATTCATTTTGAAAATTTACCGTAAAAGGAGCGGTACAAGAGCTTAGTACTGGTGCAGAAAAGGCAATTACTGGTGGCTCATTTACTTTGATAAAATTGGGCCGAGTCAATGTATTGACACAACCATTATCATCTCGTACGGTAAGACTGATGGTGTAATCATCTGCGCTTGGATAATCGTTTTCAATGCTGGTCATTGAACCATCATTGATGATTACTCCGGAAGCTCCACCAACTCCCCAAATCCATTCCACAATATTCCCATCACCAGGAGTAGTCAAATCCGTAAACTCCACATGTAGAGGAGCACATCCTCCAATTGGGTCAGCTTCGAAATCCACTTCCGGGATAGAAAAGACTTGAATGAAATTGGTTTTACATACCTGGTTGGAATTGCCTTTATCATCCGTTGCCGTAAGGCAGATGGTATATTGGCTAGGCGTACTAAAGACATTTCCGGGGTTCTGGGCGGTGGAAGTATTTCCATCAAAATCCCATGACCAGGCAACGATGTTGCCAGCCGTTGAACTGGAAAGATCAGTAAAGGCAACTTGGAGATATTCACAACCAGTATTTTTATTGGCGGAAAAATCAACTGTGACCTGTGTGTAAGCGGTACTATAAAAGAATAGTACCAACAGAATGAGTAGGTTCCTTAATTGTAGCATATGTATTGTCGAATTAATAATTTTAAGAAAAATTATCATTAATTCTCGACCAAATAACATGCCGTAAAACATTGATTTTCAATAAGTTAAAATCTTAACTCATATAATATTTCTTTAAATCAACTTTGTCATTTTTTGCATAAAAAGCTGTTTTACAGGCCTTAAGAATTTACATAAAAAAATATACCTGTTCTCTTTTGCCTTTAAATCCATAGAAAAAAAATCGAATATTTTTTCTACCCAAAAGTTAAGATTATAGATAACAGAAATGTATCGTATTGAAAAGAGGATAAAGCCCCCCAATCCCCTTTTTTATAAATAAAAAGAGGTAAAGACCTTGGAAGCCTTTACCCCTTTTAAGGATTGCAATTACTTAAAACAAAAAGATAATGCTAAGCCTTACCAATTCGATTAAATCTCCTATTCGCATCAACGCGTCAAAAGGAAATCCCCAGTCTTAATAAATCGTTGACCATTAATAGGACATTCTGCCTCCACTAAGTAAACATAAACTCCCGAAGGCAAATATTCTCCATTGTATTTTCCATTCCAGCTTTGGTTGATATTATTGGTTTGAAAAACCATTCCGCCCCAACGGTTGAAGACCATCAAACTGTAAATCCGACGGATACTTGGAGAAGGATACAATTGAAAGAAATCATTATTTCCATCTTCATTAGGTGAAAAAGCAGAAGGCACTTTTATCAAATCTTCCGAACAAGTTTCTAATTGTCGTATGCTACTATTGAAAGTAAAATTACAAGCAGTTTGAATATCAAAAATATCCAATTGAATTTGTGCATTACTATCCACCAGTACTGCTGTTCGGGGACAATCTACACAGGAAAAAATTTCTTCTGGACTCCAGGTAAATTCTAATAAGCCTGTCGTATCTACCAGACCAAGATTGATGTTGGCCGCTTGTCCTGGAAAGACCTCGTATTGATCGTAGAACTCGAGACTAGGAGCAGGAATCACATTGACGATCACTTCTGCGGTATCTGCCTCACAAGTTGCTTGACGAGCAATGACGGTATAGCTTGAGTTCTCTCTTGGTTCCACTGTTGGACTTGCGATATCCATTTCAGATAAAAAATTGGTACCTGTCCATAAGTATTGATCCGCATTTCCAATCGCCTCAATCTCTATGGATTCTCCTTCACAAATTTCATAGCTTGTTCCTTCAATTTCCGTTTTATCTTCCACAAAGATGGTAAGGCTATCCGTGAGGCTGCAATCTCCTATATCAAGAGTCAGGTAGAATACCGTCGTTTCATTTGGGTTTACCTGAGTCATCAAACTATTCGGATCGTCTACCAATCCAATCGGCGACCATTGAACGGCTCCATTCCCCATTCCATTTAAATTAATACTTGCTCCACGGCAATTGATTTGATCTGGCCCCGCATCGATTTCATCCGATTGAATGACTTCTACTCTTACGAAATCTTTTAAAACACATCCATCAGGTGTATCTACCTTAACTTCATAGATAGTGGTAGAATCGGGAGAGACAAATGGATCTGGACAAAAAACACAACTCAGACCTCCTACCGCTAACCACTCCGGATTATCACCAGAAGTGATATTCAGCTGAATCCTTTCTCCCTCACACATTATACGATCTGGTCCTGCAAATTCCATAGCTTCACCAAGCACTTCTACCCTAACGGAATCAGAACTACTACATCCTAGTTAATTAAAAACAGTCAATACATAGGTCGTAGTTTCCGTCGGCCCTGCTACTGGATTATTACAATTTTCATAACAATTCAATCCAGGTCGGGAAGTATCCCATTGATAATCAAAGACCGTAGTACCACCACTTCCAATCAACTGGACAATATTCCCAAAACAGATACTGGTATCCGCACTAATCTCAACTACGGGAACGGGAACGGGCAAAACATTGATCGTTGTTTCCCCTTCAGATCGGCATCCTTGTGGGTCTATAGCCACAAAAGTATAAGTGGTTGTAAGCAAAGGGCTCGCCATTGTTTCATAACAATTGATGCAAGATAAACCTGCTCCGCCTTCCCAAAAAACCGTCAGCCCTGTGGTATCCACATCTACGGAAGCCATCAATGAAATGGTTTCACCTAGACAAATTTCTGCATCAGGACTAATGAAAACTTCCAGCGGTTGCCAAATGGTAATTTCGCGGATGGTATCATCCCTACAGCCAATGTCAGAAAAAGCCGTCAAGGTAATTTCTAAAACCCCAGCAGTATCAAAAACATGAGTAGGGTTTTGATCTATGGAATGGTCTCCATCTCCAAAATTCCAATTCCAGGCATCAATGATGGAATTACTGATGATAGAATTATCTGTAAAATTGACGGTTAGCGGATTACAACCATCGGTGACATCCATTTCAAAAACAGCTTCTGGAATCGGACCAATATTGACATAATCGTTTCTGATCAAAGTGTCTTTGCAAAAATCATTTTCCGCAATTAACCATACCGCGTAAGATCCATCTCCGGGGAAGGTCACCAAAGGTTCTCCATCTGTAGAATTCGATGGACTTGCACCTGGAAAGTGCCATTGAAAAGTATTGATTCCGTCAGGGGAAGAACTTAGGTTAAAAAAGGTGACGTCCTCATTTCTTCCGCACTGTAAAGTATCGATAGTGAAAAAATCAATTTGAATCGTAGAGATATGTACCGGCAGGAGTGCATCAAAAATACGGGAACAACCACTTAGATCAGTCAAAGTAAGGGTTGGAAAATAATCTCCTGCTATCGGGTAAGTATAACGAACTGTATCTCTATTTTGAAACGTGAGCAAGGTTTCTTGATCTCCATTTCCAAAATCCCAAGTGTATTGAAAGTCACTCGTTGAACTACCATAGAACGTTACTTCTGTTGGTGCACAGGAGGAATCTACGGTAAAGAAGAAATCGCCTGTAGGTCCAAGCAATTCGATTAAATTAGGAACCATTAAGGTATCCTTACAATAGGGAGTACTCTCAGCAATAAGTTGGACATCAAAAACCCCGGGGATCATGTAGGTATAGGTCGGATTGATCACATTGGAAGAATCACTGCCATCTCCAAAATCCCATTCATAAGAACTGGCATTTTGAGAATCATTTTGAAAAGTCACTGCAAAGGGCGGACAAGTCCCAAGGGTTTGACTAGGAGTAAAAGCTGCAACTGGATTGCTGATTTCTATAAAATCGGGCAAACAAAGGGTACTATCGCAACCAAAATCGTCAATCACAGTAAGACATACCTCATAAACGCCTTCCGTCGTATAACAATGAAGTGGAAAAGAGTCCGTGGAGGTTGCTCCATCTCCGAAATCCCATTCATACGTTGACTTAAATCCAATGGACTGATTATCAAATTGTACACAATGATCCGTACAACTTAAGGTATCTTCCGCACTAAAGGCCGCTACAGGTTGCGTAACCCTGACGGCATTCGGAATATTTCTAGTAGCAAAACATCCCCAATCGTCTCTCACTCTCAAGCGCACTGGATGGATTCCAACGGTATCAAAAACAAAAGTGCTGGTAGCACCACTTGCAGTCCCCAAACCATTGACAAAAGTCCAATCCCATTGTACATTCGTACCAAAAGTACTTATCGAATTGTCTTCAAAATCTACGGATAATGGTTTGCATCCGGTTCGAGGACTTATGGTAAATTGTACTTCTACATCATTGACAAAAATGGTATCTACAAAAACAAAAGTATCCGCACAAGCATTGACATCCTCTACAATTAAGGTAATGTCTGTGTAGGCTCCTGCATCGTCATAAGTAATACTTGGTTGAGGCGCATTTGGATTGGAGATGGTTCCGCCTGGAGCGATCCAGGTCCAGCCATTAGCAAAATTAGAAGATTCGTTGATCTGAATGGTCAAGGGAGCGCAGCCTTGCGTTTGATCCACTACAAATTGTGCAGCAGGTATGGTTATTTCTATTTTCTCCGTTTGGGTATGGGAACAATTGGTGCTGGCATTAAAGACCGTCATACTCACAGTATAAATTCCAGGACCAGGAAAATCAAAAACAGGATTAAATACATTTGAAGTATCCGTGTCTGTACCAGTTACACCAAAATCCCAGTGGACAATTTGAGCTCCAATAGAGCGATCAATAAAAATCCTCCTAAAAGGCTGATCACAATCATAATCCAAATCAAACTTAGCCAGCGGTTCTAGTATTTGAATATAATCTGGAATGGTTAGGGAATTATAGCAACCATTATGCCCTACTGTTAAGGTAATATCATAAAATCCAGTATCCTGAAATTGATGAATTGTATTTTGCAAAGTCGTATCATCTCCATCGCCAAACTCCCACAACCATTCTTCCACATAAGGACTAGACAAGTCCATAAAACGGATGTCTGATTCAATACATTCTACTAATGGATTGGCTTGAAAATCAACCACAGGAATTTGTCCAACGGATACCGCGTTTTCAAAAGTTTCAGTAGCCATACATCCCAAATTATTTGTAACCACTAAAGTAATGTCCCATATTCCTGTATCAGGAATAGTAAACATAGCAGTAGAATCACTGGAAGTATAAAGTCCTAAGTCGGTAGTAATTTGCCAACTCCAATTGGTCGTAGGTGTTACAGAGTTTGAACTTTCACTGACACTAAAATTTAAAGGAGCACATCCTTCAAAATAGGGTTCAGAAATACCGGCCTCTAACTCCTGGACAGAAATGATATTATTGTCAAAGGTATTGGTACATCCGTTAATATCTGTTACCGTAAGGCTAACTTGAAAATCTCCAAAAGCATTGTATAAGTGTGTTGGATTCGGAGAATTAGATACCGGAGAACCATCTCCAAAATCCCATTCCCAACTTTGGGCAGTAGGAGCCACTGCGATAAAGTTTACAGGATGCGGAAGAGAACAGCCAATAGCGTTGTCATTATTTATCGAAACCGTAGGCAAAGGGAAAACTTGGACACAAAAGCTCGCTGTTCTACTCTGTGTACATCCAGCTACGGTTCTGGTGAGTGTCGCGGTATAGCAACCAGGTGAGGTGTACAAATGATTATTAAATTTATTGGTAGAGGTCGTTCCATCACCAAAATCCCATAACCTACTTTCAGGAGGCTCGTTGGGGGAAACATCTCTAAATATCACTCGCTCTCCTAAACAAAGCATTTGTTTAGAAACGAAAAAATCAATAGGATAACCAACGCTTATTAAGTCGTCCATTCGCAAGGAATCTACACAGCCCGTCATGGTGTTGGTAGCAACCAAGCTTACGGAATATTCGCCATAGTCATTATAACTAACGGGGCCAGGATTGTTTCCTAAAAAAGTATCGCCATTTCCAAAAGTCCAGAGATAATTGGTATTAGGATCGACATTGTCATTGGTAAAATTGACTATAAAAGGTGGGGCACAATTAAAGACATTATCCGCTGAAAACTGAACTATTGGTTTTCCGAATATTTCTATGGCATTGGTTTGGGTACTATTTGCGGTACAAGCATTTTGATCGGTAATCGTTAGGCTGGCACTGTAAATTCCTGTATTATCATAAGTACAGGAAACGGGTGCATTAGAAGTATTATTTACCGTCCCACAAAAATCCAAATCCCAGTCCCAATTGGTAATTGGTACATCAGCAGCAAGAGAAGCATCCGTAAAACTAAGGTCATCGGAAATACAAGCGGTAGTGGAACTAAGGGTAAAATCGGCCACAGGAACATTATGAACTACGATCAGATCCGTTCGACAAATTTGATCCGTATTTCCCAGATCATCTTCTGCGGTCAGACAAATCGTATAAGTTCCTGAATTACTAAATACTCTGGCAGGACATTCCAAAGAAGAAGGAACTCCTCCTAAATCCCAAGTCCAATTGGTGATAGTCCCCAGCATAGAAACAGAATTATCACAAAAAGAGACCTGTAGTGAACCACAACCTTCTGAGGCACTATAGGTAAAATCAGCAGTGACTTGAGCACTTGAAGAGCCCTGCATGAATAAAGAAGCCAGTATAAAAATTGCAAAATATCTTATCATCTTCCCTTGTTGACGTAACAAAAAAATAAGACTAATGAATTAGTCGTAATTAACAGTAAACATGGGAATTCGATAAAAATGTGTGGAAGCTTAAGGAGAACCTCTCTGAAACTTATATTAAATAAAATTACAATATTCGTTCCAATTTACCCATTACCATGTTAATAAAAGGATAAAAAATCATTATTGTGGAAAATAAGAGATAATAGATCAATTATGGAGAATGAGGAGCTTACAAGATAAGATATTATTGGCAATATTGCTTGTTTATCTCCTTTGGAGGAGGAGCAAAAGCTATTTACTAGCTTGAATTTCCATGATTTCTACCCTTCTTTCCCTTGCAGCATCGATACTATAGATGGAATTTCGCCGATCCGCCAAATCGGCAATGACGTTTTGCTTGGCGGAGGTTTCGCCAAAAGATCGCTCGGTAAGCTTTAATTTGCCACTGTTGAGGTAGTTTACAAAAATATTATTCCGGTACTGAAAAAAGTGATTTCTGACGCTACTGATTCTTCTTTGGCCCAAAGTCAAATTATAATCACTATTCGCCCTTGGACTGGTAAAACCTTTCAAAAATATTTCAATGGTCTCTCCTCCTTCTAATCTACGGAGTAAGATTTCGGAAAACCGATCTAATAATTCTGCATCTCGTCTCACTTCCGATTCGAAGAAGGACTCCATTAGATCTTCCGCTTCCCAGCGTTTTTCTTCACTCAATCCATCGGTATACTCCCGGAGGTAAGTTTGTTTTTGATCGTAATAACGTTGAAAAGTTTCCTGATATGTTTTGCGAGTGGTACTCCGGCGAGTACGTTTATCCGGTTCATCATTATCGAAATAAAGGGCCAATGGTAAAAAATCTTCTAATTTTGTAGGCTCGAAAGGCTTGGTAGGTTCTTTCGGTTCAGGCGTAATAATCTTGGGAACATCTACGATCAGTAAAGTATCTTTTTGAGGAGGAATCAATACGACAGGGACAGAATCTGTAGGTGTCACTTCCTTTGGTTCTTCAGGAAAATCGATCCGAAAAATATCATTGCAACAACTCTTCAAACTCCGATCCAAGTACAATGCCCCCTCGCGATTGGAGGCCAAATGAGCCACGGTCGCATCTGTATTTAAGGAATAATACAAATCATTATAGCTGCTATTTATTGGTGCACCAAGATTACTAATTTCGTCCCATGTATTGTCGCTTTTCTTCGAACTTTTAAAAACATCATATCCTCCAAATCCAGGATAAGCATTGGAACTAAAAAACAAGGTTTGATCTCTACTATAAAAAAACGGAGACACTTCATCACCTGCGGTATTGATCCTTTCTAAATTTTCAATTGCCCCATTTTTTCCATTCTTTTTCAAAACTGTATACCAGATATCTAAGCCTCCTTTTCCTTCTGGACGATCCGATACAAAATAAAGCACCTCACTCGCCAATAAAGAATCATATACCACTTGCGGCTGAGTAGCCGTATAAGCCGCCAAGTTAATTTCTTCGGATAATGGCTTGGGTTTACCCCAACGTTTTCGTTTGTCTTTTTTTCGAAAATAAATCGAACAACGCAAATCCAATCGCTTGGGAATGTACTCGCAAATGGTGTAATAAATTCGATCTCCTCCAGGACTCATTGCGGCATAAGCCGTGCTCTTTTCTGCTTCGTTAAACTTTCTTGGTAAAGGACGTCCACGAGAAGCTTTTACAGAATACAAAACTTTACTTATTTTTCGTTTTGGACTTTGTTTATCTTCCTTATTTACAAACCGAAGAGAGGAATAATAAAGGGTATCGCCACGCATCATGGGCGCAAATTCTGAGTAAGGGGTATTGATGGAACGTTTTAAATGACGTACTTTAAAATCCTTTGCATTGCTTAGTTCCCGAATGGCCCAATCACAATTTTCGATTTCTTTTTTAGCTGCTGTTTTTAAATTTTCGTTGCTCGTATTCGCAGCTAAAAAAGTTTGAAAATCTATTTTTGCAGCTTCATAATCTCCAGCTCCTTTTTTGATCGTTGCCAGATAAAAACGAGCTTCTGGAAATGCCTCTCCGCTCTCTACCACCTTGGCATACAAGCCTTTAGCAATATCATAAGCTTGAAAATTCCGGGCAGCTTCCGCAGTTAAAAATTGTAATTCTATACTTTTGGGAGCTTTCTCAGAAGCTTGTCGATAATATTCCATTGCCGAATAAAAATCCTTTTCCACCATTGCTTTGGCACCTGCTTTTTTGAATGCTCTTAAGGTTTGGGCATTCACTGCTCCAACCCAACCAAGCAACACACAACAGATTAATAATCGTAAATTCATGAAGGAGATTAAAACAATGGACAGGCTCTAAATTCTTTTAGAGGTTTGACTTTAGTGATCGAATAAATCGCAGATATTTCTGGTCCGCCTCTGCCACGAGTAGCGACTCTCAATTCGGAGATATTAACATCAAAAGACAAACCAACCGTCCAGTCTTGATAATAAAATTTAAGCATCGGAACCAAGGCATCATTGAAGCCCATGAAACGATAATAAAGGCCAAGAGAGACTGCTATTTTTTTATCGGCATCTTCCGATAAAAAATAACGCGCATCTCCTCCAGCTATTCCTTCATTATACACGCCCATCAACTGCCCAAAAGCCGCCACATAAAAATCCATTCTATCCAAATTCGGAAAATTCAGCCAACCATTAGAATAGAGAGTAAAGCGAAAAGGAAGTCGGCTACTTTGAGAATTAAAGAAATCAAGAGCGGGTCGATTGAGGTGAAAGACACCAAGTCCAACATTAGCAGAAGAACTACCTAGTCGACCGCGATCCGATTTAATATGAAAATTTATTCCAGCAGAAAAATCCGAATAGGAAAATTCGTTTCCACTCAAATCATTTTCCCGAGTCGATCGACTGGGATCGAATTTTTCGCCATCGTATTGGTTGGCAAAATTTAGTTGACTGATGTCCAGCGCTCTTTGTCCCCTACCATATTGAAATCCTGCGGTAACAATATTATTGTCGTTTAAAGCGCGCGAATAATTAAGAGTCAATCCCAACTGAGAAAGTCGATAACGCGCATCACCTGCTTGATCATAATTGAATAATAATCCTCCTCCAAAAAATCCTTCGTCATGCCCAGGCAAATAATATTTCATTTCAAAAGATCCCATAAAAGTCAAATAAGGAACAGGAACAGATTGCCATTGGCTACGATAAACACTAGAAAAGCGAAAATCTGGTTTCATCACTCCCACTAAAGCAGGATTGAGATTTTGCATGGCATGGTTGAATTGAGAAAAATGTAGATCTTGGCTTTGGAGAATTCCTGGTGAAAAAGCGAAGATCATTGCGAGACAAAGCAATTTTGCCCTACGGATGTAAGAACAAAAAGAAAAGGATTGGATAATGTATGTTTTAAAATTCAATTTGGTGATCATTGCTTTAGATATAGCAAGCTAATAAATATTTAGCGCATCAAGTAGCTCAAGGAGGCCTTTGTTCTTTACAAGT
>CALLVY010000127.1 GCA_938015925.1 uncultured Saprospiraceae bacterium | reverse complement strand
AAAAGGTGCTTGGTCAATTATCCTGAATTTAAAATTGTAGGGGAAGCAAATAATGCAGCTTTAGGAAAAGAATTGATTGAAAGTACCAATCCACATGTTGTTTTTTTAGACATCCAAATGCCCGAAAAAACAGGCTTTGATTTACTAGAGGAACTGACTACTGTTCCTGAAATTGTTTTTACAACGGCATATAGCGAATATGCAGCAAAAGCCTTTGAAGTGAATGCCTTGGATTATTTGGTGAAACCCATTCGGGAAGAACGTTTTGCAAAGAGCATAGAAAAGGTCAAAGCAGAACTATTCAAAATCAAACAAACACGTTCCGAATTTTTAATCCATCAAAAGATTTTTATTAAAGACGGAGATAAATGCTTTTTCATTCCACTTTCGGATATTCGATATATTGAGTCTTTGGAAAACTATGCAAGGCTTCATTTTAATAAAAACAAAGCCTTAGTGAAAAAATCATTAAACAGCCTTGAAAGCAAATTAGACCATACAATGTTTTTTAGAATCAACAGAAAACAAATCATCAACATACAGTACATCAAAAAAGTCTATCCTCATCTCAACAATAGATTAAAAATAGTTTTAGATACAGAAGAAACCTTTGAAGTTTCCAATCGGCAATCCATTCGATTTAAAAACTGGAATAGTTTGTAATAAATAATTGTAAAAACTTTAACTCAATAGGCATAAAACAAAATATCCTAAAGGGAATTGCTATGCACAATACTAAACAACGAATCATGAAAAACAAAACAATACCTCTGGTACTCCTCTTACTTTCTGCAATCATAGGATTTAATTCTTGTACCTCTAATCGAAGCAATACCGAAGGCAGATTTTTCACAGAAGATGGCAAAGAATTTTTGATCCAAGACAGCCTTTTACTCAAGACCAAGGATGGAGCAGAAATTGCGTTTTTGGTCGTCAGAGATCCCAAACTAACACAACCTTTACCGACCATATTACACCATTCTATTTACACTCGAAGTAGCAATTACAAAAGAGCAAAACGGGCAGCCAGTATGGGGTACGTTGGTGTTGTGAGCTATACACGAGGTAAGGCCTGGAGTTCTAGCGATGTTGTTCCTTACGAATTCGAAGCCAATGATGTCAATGAAGTGATTAATTGGATTATTGAGCAACCTTGGAGCAACGGAGAAGTCGGTATGCAAGGTGGTAGTTATACAGGTTTCACCCAATGGGCCGCAACGAAGAATTTGCATCCCGCATTGAAGACGATTATTCCTTCAGCATCTTCTGCGCCAGGCATTGCGGAACCTTCGGAGAACGGTGTCTATATGAGTTTCCTTTATCCTTGGTTTCCTTATGTGACCAATACAAAGTCCCTAGATGAAGACAATTACAACGATCACCAAAGATGGAATAATTTAAAACAAAGGTATTATCAAGAAGGTGTGGCTTGGCGTTCAATGGATAGCTTGGACGGTACACCAAATCCTTTTTACAACAAACAATTGGATCATCCGACTTATGATGATTATTGGCAAAATATGATGCCTTATAAAAGTGATTTTTCAAAAATCAACATTCCTATTTTGAATACGACCGGTTATTATGATGGTGGACAATTGGGATCCATGTATTATTTAAAAGAACATTATAAATACAATCAAAATGCGGAGCATTATTTAGTCATTGGTCCATTCGGACATCTTGGGTCGCAATATGTTCCGGATAAGGTGATTAGCAATTACACCATTGATTCTGTTGCACAGATTAGTATCTCCGAGTTAAGCTTTGAGTGGTTCGATTATATTTTTAAAGATGCGCCGAAACCACAATTGTTAAAAGATAAAATTAATTTCCAAGTGATGGGCGCCAACCATTGGAGACATATTTCAAGACTAGAGAACATGAGCAACGATACGCTCATTTATTATTTAAATAATCAATCCTCTACTGTTGATTTTTCCTCGCAATTTGGGACAGGGAATAATGGCCAAAAACGGCATTACGCACTGACAGAAGAGCCACCAAGTCAATCGGGATTTCTTTTACAAAAAGTAGATTTTGCAAAAAGGACCAAAGCATTAACGGATGAAAACAATTATTACATTCCATTTATTGTCAACGATTCTTTGCCTCTAAGCAATGGTTTCTCTTTCATAACACCGCCTTTCGAAAAAGACATTGAATTCAATGGTTCTTATTTAGGAGCCTTAAAAATGATGATCAATAAAAAGGACATGGACTATTCCATCGTGATGTATGAACAAACTCCAGAAGGCAAATATTTTAAATTAACGCAACATTGCATCGGAAGAGCCAGCTTGTCCAAAAATAGAGAAAAACGGCAATTGCTGACGCCAAATCAAATAGAGACCGTTCCTATTCCAGCTATTAGAATGACCAGTAAAAAATTGAGAAAAGGTAGTCGATTGGTTTTGGTTTTAAATGTCAACAAGCATCCGCATGAACAGATTAATTATGGGACAGGGAAAGACGTTAGCAGCGAAACGATTGCAGACGCTAAAGAGCCATTAGAAGTGAAATGGTTCAATGATAGTTATATTAAAATACCGGTATTTATTGGTGAAGAATAATCTCATCCTCGTAGGAAAACAAGCTTCATAGAAAAATATGGTTTTTGCAATCGTGAAATACTGGGTATAAGGAATTACTTTGCTTAAATTAGAATTCTGATTTAATAAAAACTTTACATTTTAAAGATAGTCTACTAAAAAAGGAAAGTACGGCCAAAAGTATAAAGTGATTTATAATGAAAAATAACTCGCTTAACTAAGGGCAAACAGCAATTCTTGAAAAGTCCAATCTCTATTGCCTAAAATGATTTTACAAAAGTTCAAAACATTTTGCATCTATAAAATCATAATTCTATTTCCGTTCCACCTTTTTAGTGGTAGTGTGTAAAAAAGGTTCTTTTAACTGAGAAAAATTAAGCTAAAATAATTTACGCCCTTGATATTTTTTCAGACGCCGTTAATAACCCCAATGATAAAACGACATCTGCAAAGGGTATCGTTTTAAATATTTTCACAAAAGAGGAATCTTTAAATAAAAAATTGAAGTATTGGAATAAACTTTATTACGACAAACTCGATCACCATCAAGACGCCATTAATCCTTCCTTATTTTAATACTCCAAAAAGAATCAATATCTTGGCGGAGAGCAGTTATTTTTTTGCCCTCTCCTATCAGCCGTAGGTATGCAATAACTTTAACTTTTTAAACAAAATTAATTATTTAGCATGAAACAATATTTGTTCTTAATGATTTTATGTTTTTCAATTCCTAAAATTAATGCCCAAATCGAAAATCATAATCTCGGAAAATCCGAACAGCTTTTGGAAGGTTTAAGTTTCAATTATCAATATCAAAACCAAACCGCAATTCATATAGCGTTTGTTGATAAAAAATTGAAATACAAATGGATTCTCGGGCCTAATAAAGACAAACCAGAAAGAACGTTTTCATATGAATCAAGAAAACTGGCCAATGGAATATATCTTGTGAATTGGCATGAAGCTGAATTAAAGAACTTCATAACATTGGTTTTCAATTTCAACACCAATACGGTTTCCTCATCAGTCATTGTGAGATATGGCACAGAAAATCAATTCACGACTTTTGATGCAGGTTTCATCGACCAATTGAAAGGTCAAATAAAGTGATTCGAATTCCTAGTTCGAACGTAGATGAACAGTAAGATTGAATTGCTTGAACTTTTTTTTTAATAGTATATTAGCCCTTATGATAGATTCCTCTCTTACCGAAGGTCAAATCCGATTTGTTGCGAATTTCCAAGACCTCGTTTCCACCGCGTTTCGTGATAATATCAATGCGCTTTGTTGGGATAGAACGCTAAAGGGTGATTTTTCTGAGATTGTAAAAAAGGTAGAACTAGGAGGAAATATGACAACTCTGGATCAAGAACAACTTCGTGCACTTGAACTAAGCGAACAAGGACAACTTGCCCGTGACATTCTAATGGATGATTGGCAACTATTGGAAGATCATGGCGCATCTCCAATCCTTAATGTGATCAAATCTTATGAAAGAGATGATTCGTTTTTCCCGACGGATGTTTATTCTTTTCATGTAGATCGCGCTACAGTACCAAGCAGTACTTTTTTGTGTACTTATCACGGTGCATCCAGTGAAATATTGCCCAATGCACAAGCCATACAAAAAGTGCTTGTTCCCGAAATACGAGAAGAATTGAAAAGTCTTTATGATGGAGCGGAAGAAGGTTTTGAATCCTTTTTAGAAGAATATTTCTTTGACTTGCACTATCAAGCTAAACCTGAGGCCCAACCGATCAGCTTAGGCATCGGTCAGCTTTGGAGGTTAGCGATTGATCATCCTGGCCGTCAAGTCCTTCCTTGTGTGCATCGTGCACCACTTGAAAAAACGGGAGAGCATCGATTGATGATGATCTGTTGAATAAAAATAAAGCTGCTCATAATGAATATTGAATACGATAAATATTATCAGATCAAAAATTTATTTGGAGCTCCCTATCTCGAATTGATCAATTTTTATTCTTCAATAGTAGGTTTCATTTTGGTAAAAAGGAAAAAGAAATAGACTTGTTGGATAAAATAATAGAGCGTTCGAAAGCAAATACCTTAAAAGCCATTTGTACTCGAAAGAAACTGAAAATACTAAATTCGATTATCTCAAAAACAAACCTAGTAGAAACAATTCATCAAGAAGAATTAACTTACTTATTAGAATACAAAGAATCAAACCATAGTTCAGAAACAAAATATAAAATGATCACCATTAAAAATCTGGGTTTGTAAAAGAACAACTTAAGCAACAAATACACCTTAATTAATTGAGTAGATTTGTTGCTTAAGTTCATCGGTATTCCTAATCAGCAACGATGATCCATTTTTTTAAACTTTCTTCAGTTTCAGATGAAAGTTCCAAAGTTAAAGAACGAGACATATAGATACCAGCAGCAGCACTTGTTTCCCCTGCGGCAATGCAAAGACTAGTATCCTCCTCTGGATTAAATTCTCCAGTATCTTCGTTATAAACAAACTTCTGATTGGGTGAATCCGTATTACTTTCAATAAGGCTTAAGCCCATACCCTCCAAAATTCCTTCTGACATTTCGATACAGAAATCAGCAAACTCAACTGAGCAAATCTGAAGCGTTTCTTCATTATAAATAAATTGGACATCACCACCACTTGCTTTACAAGAATGAAGATGAAGAATATCACTAAAACCATTGCCTCTTGTATCTATACACCATCCTAGTTGGTCTTGTTCATCTAGATTATCGGCAAGATGAATTAATGGTGATGGAGTTTGTATAGTCGGAGCATTCAATACCGTTTCCTCTGGATCAACTATAGGAACTATAACCGCTTCATCTTCCGTATTACAACTCAAGAAAGAAACAAAGATTATTAAACCTAAAAAACACACCTCTTTTGCATTATAAAACTTCATTTTTCTGATTTGTACTTCACTTTTTTTCATATTAAAATTTAGTTAGTTTAAATTTTAGAGTAAGATTATTTTTTACTAAAATTTTTCAAGCGCAAAAAACATCATAGAATTCGTACTTTGCGGATCATATTTGTTTTCAATAACATATTATTGATTTGACTTGACTTTCATTAAAAGGTTTAATCTACAGTTCAAATAAACAAGAAATCCTTTTTGTAGTCGCGAAAACTTTGCCTAAAAAAATCTAATTAATTCATATCTTGTTAATGGTACGTATGGATTTTCTTAAAAAGCATCATGGAAACCAATCCTAATAAAAAAACAAAAAATGAATTCAGCAAATGGCTGGAACAATTGCAACAAGAATCTTGGCAGTTAGAATTATTAATATCTGGATTGGCGATATTTGGTATTTGGGAAGGCAAGAGCTTATTGAATGATTTTGCTCAAAATTTGGAACTCAATACCGCTGATAATTTATCAGAATATCTAGAAATAGTTCTTTACTTCCTAAAAATATCTTGGTCTATTTTCTTTATAAATTTGATAACGCATGTATTCGTTAGAGGGCTATGGATTGGGGCAATTGGCTTGCGGTATGTATCAGGGGATATAGATTATAAAATATTCAACTATTCCGATCGATTTGAGAAATACCTTGAAAGAAAAGTAGGAAGCTTTGACAATTATATTGAACGATTAGAAAAATTCAGCAGCGTTATCTTCTCCTTTACTTTTTTGTTGGTATTCTTTTTTATGAGTACCCTTGCATTGATCCTATTCTTTGTAATGCTTGCCGAAATCAGTCAAATATTGCTTCCGGATAAAGAATACTTTATCATGATTCCTTGCCTGATTTTATATTTATTGATGTTTTTAACGGTATTTGTAGACTTCATTTCTTTTGGAATTTTAAAGCGAATCAAAAGTCCCCGTTTTTCAAAATTTTATTTATGGTTATACCGAATAGCAGGACTTCTTACTTTGTCTTTTTTATACAGACCACTCTTATTTAATTTTATTGATAATAAATACACAAAACGTTTGGTAATTTTGGCCATTCCTTATATTGCTTTTGTGAGTTTCATATTCCCTTCAATTGGCATCAACACGTATAATTATACGCCTTCTTTTGATGTAGAAGAAACCTATAATTTTGAAATATCCGCTGCCTCTTTCAATTACATTTACTATGACGATTTGAGAGAAAAACA
>CALLVY010000126.1 GCA_938015925.1 uncultured Saprospiraceae bacterium | reverse complement strand
TTCTGGCTTTTTCTTAGCCAATTTTGCTACGATATCTGGAATAGGTGCATTACCGGCATCTAACACAGAGTTAGATTTGGTAAGTCCTTTATCAACCAGTTTGAAAGCATTAAATATTTCCGCAGACACGTTGAGTGCCAACATTGCTGTTAGTACGAGGTACATGATATTAATCATCAACTGCCGCGGCTCCTTAGGTATAGACATATCCTAGTTCTTTTTAATTGTTGAGGGAATTAAATTAAAGCCGTGTTAGTTTTTACCTCCAATGTTAGACATTGCAGAAAGAACATTACCATATACATTATTAAGCTGTCCTAGGTTTTGGTTGAGTGCACCCAAATTATCTTTGTATGCTTTGGTATCATCCAATGATTCGCTAAGATTAGCCATTGCCTCATTCATACGAGTATAAAAGTTACTCATAGATTTCATTTGATCAGTAGTTCCAGAAAAGTCAACTTCTTGAAGTGCTTTTAGAGAACCTAAGCTTTTAGACATGGATTGCATTTCGCTCAACATACCTCCTAATTGTTGTTCTACAACTTCTCCATTCAATTGAGGAGTCATTGAACCACCACCAGAAGAAAGAGGAGTGATACTTGAACCATATTTTTCTAGACCTGGGTATAATTTTTCCCAGTAGTAATCTTTATCCGGAGGCAATATTCCTAAAAGCATAAATAAAAATGCTTCTGTTAGAAGTCCAGCAGTTAACATCTCTGAACCACCTTCCCAAGATTGGATTTTGAATAGGGCTCCAACCATTACAATTGCCGCTCCAAATCCAATAATAAAATTCTTAAAATACTTAAACCAAGATGATTTGTAGAATGCCATTTCTTCGTTCTTTTAATTAGGTTAGTTAATTTTAATTCAATCGGGTTATTACACAATAATGCCAATAACACATAAGACATAACGATGACCAACTAAAAAGTTACACTTCGCGTCTAAAAAAAGTCAAATATTTTATGTGTGGCATGTATAAACAAGGTAGGGATATTCTTTATCCATGGTAGATAGGATAAAAGAACAGCACGAAATCGTTTGATTTCGTGCTGTTCTTTTATTTATTCTTAGTTAAAGTCGTTGACGGAACGACCTAAGAAAGTAAGTGCACATCTAAAGCCGATGTAAGACTTAGTAGTATCTTGGAATTCCCAGTGACGAGTACCAGTCTGAAGGAAGTATCCAATATCTTTCCAAGAACCTCCACGGATAACTTTTCTCTTTTCTGCGTCAGAATCATCTTCAGCAGCATCGTATTTCAGATCAGGATTAAGATCGTGAAGGAAAGAATAAGAATTTTCGTGATAAGCGGTAGAAGTCCATTCTGCAACATTTCCAGCCATATTGTAAAGGCCATAATCATTAGGGAAATAAGCATCTGCTTTTACCGTATAAAGACCTCCATCTTCAGGATAGTTACCACGTCCAGGTTTGAAGTTTGCTAGCAAACAACCTTTAGTATTACGTAGGTAGTATCCTCCCCATGGATAAGGAGCTAATTCGTGACCTCCACGAGCGGCATATTCCCATTCGTGTTCTGTAGGCAATCTGAAATCTTCAGAACTTACGCCATTTCCTTCGTAAGAGTTCCAAAATTTGGTTCTCCAAAAAGAAAAGGCATTAGCCATTTCCCAGTCAATTCCAACCGTTGGATAATCATCAAAGGCAGGGTGCCAGAAATAATTCCGAGTCATTGGCTCATTATAAGAGTAAGCAAAATCACGGACCCAAACTAGTGTATCTGGATAAATCAGTACTTTATCGCGTTTGATATGCGAAGTACGGCTTGCTAAAGGATTGTGCGCTGCAGCTTGCCAGTTGTACCATTCGTACTCATATTCTAGCTGTCCAACATCCAACTCTTTTTTACCGGCAAATTTCTCATCACCCTGGTAGAACATGCCTTCTAAGTCCTCAGAAGACCAATCTAGTTCATAATCCCAGATGATTCGTTCATTACCATTATCATCTTCTTCGATGTCATCCATCATGACATGTGCAATAGAATCTCGAACCCAGTATACAAACTGGCGGTATTCATTGTTAGTGATTTCGGTGTCATCCATATAAAAACCCTGAATAGAGATGGTTTTGGGTCTTTGGATAAACGTACTTGTGACATCTTGATCACTGGGACCAATATGTAATGTTCCAGAAGGAATATAAACCATTCCATAAGGATTGATTCCCTTCCAGGTAGGTCGATCGAATACACCGATCAATTGACCGTTTTGTCTGGTTCCACAAGATGACAGTATTACCATCATTACAAACAGAACGGATAGAGTTTGAAGTAATTTTTTCATTTTAACACCCGAGTTTTCCTTCAGTTTAGTTGATCCGCTTCGAAAAAAGCGAACGTAAATATAGCCTGTTTACAAAATATATCAAAAATTAATTTTTCCTTTTTGTCAATCACTGATTAACTAGCCTTTAGCACACCAACAACAACGACATAATATTTGGTTATAGTATAATTTACCAAATATTTAGCCAAATCAAGGGAATTTGAACTATTAAGTTCTTTGCGCGCTTTAAATCACTCATAACGAGGATTATAAATAATTTTTGGCAACAATCCTTTGCCGATTGGTTTTCCGAGATTATAGTTAACTAAAACCTCATGTGACCCGCTACTTACAGTGTTTAAAGCTGACAATGTCCAGTCGTAGGAATAGGATAAAGTGACTCTCTCATTCAGTTTCAGACCAGCCAGAAAGGCTAATGCATCCACGGTTATTGAATTATATCCTCTAAACGAAGCTCCTACAAATATATTGTCATTATATTGAACAATAGTCGAAAAATGCGTTTCTGTCTGAGTCAAATCCGATTTTGCTAAGACTCCTGGCCTAAGGGTCCACATAGCCCCTATATCGAAATTGAGCCCTAAAGTAAGAAAATAATTTCTATTATAAAGGATTTCTGAGTTTTGACCATCCAACAAGTTCAATCTAATTTGGGGTTCGGTTAAGTTGTTAACAGAAATGCCAACATCTAATTTTTGGGATTTATAGTACATTCCTAAATTAAAAGTAGGAACTAAAGCACTGACAATCCCTGCTGGGAGGAAATTATCATTATGCGTTATATAACTACCATCAATAAACGTGCCTTCTGGAGTTCTAAGCTTACTTCCATCTAAAGATTTTTGAATTACTCCCCCTTCCACTCCAATGGCCAAACTTCCTCTATCCATTGGTAACCAATAGCTATAGGCAAGACTAGCAGATGTATTTCTCTGAACCCCCGCTAAATCATTTTCAATATTTATTCCTCCTGCTCCTCCAAGAAAATACAAAGGCATATGCGCATTTACCTGTTGGCTCTCTGGACCTCCAGGTAAGTTTATCCATTGATTCCGATACACTCCAGTAAAACTTAAAGAATTATCCATCCCGGCATAAGCAGGATTAAAGGCAAATTTATTAAGCATATATTGGGTATACTGAGTTTCTTGCTGAGCAGCAAGGAATCCAGAAATCAACATAAAGCATACCAAGGTAAAAACTCGAACCATAGATTAGTTTGTCTTTAGGGACTGGAAAAAATTCAACAATTTTGATTTTGGTAAATTTTCTAAGCGATTAACCGATAAGGTAAAAGCGTGAAAATTCTACCAAATAATTTTATAAAAATTGATGATTTTATTTCCGTCGAATTACTTAGGAGGACGAAATCAAACAATATCTCATCAGAACGGGATAAAGAAAGCTGGTAGTGAAGGCTAAAAACAGTCATAAATATAACTCAATAATACTAGATTAATTGTTCTAATTCAAGAAGGTTTATGACTGGTTTCTGACAAGTATAGCATTGCCTCATATATATATACGTATCTTTTTCAATTGGTTTACTTTTAGACGAAGGAATTTATTCCTTTTTCTTGTGACGGTATGGAAACATTAATTTTCTTCGAAAGATAAAGTAAAAGAAGAAAGTACCAGGAGTACTTAAAGAAGTTGTTTAAGAATTGCTGCTTGTAGTGAAAAATAGAGATTTGAAGCAAGGTTGATTCTTTTTTTGAAGGCATAGCCGAGCTACGGCCGATAAAAAAGAAGCCTGCCCCTTACAAGCTAAGGGGAAAAGATTGCTTTAAAGATCATTTTGCAAGTAAGTAAGTAGTTTTTTAAACAACTTCAAAGATTAAATTCGAGTTCCAAACCATCGTAAGCCAAACTTACATTAGCGGGAAGTTGTTTACCTATTTCAACACTTAATCCCATATGGTGACTGATGTGCGTCAAATAAGTATGCTCCGCATTGACCTGTTTAGCCATAGCTAAGGCTTCTTCCAAATTGAGGTGAGCGTAATGGCTATTGTGGTGGAGAGCATTGAGTACCAGGTATTTGCTACCTGAGATCATAGCAAGACTTTCTTCTGAAATGGTTTTAGCATCTGTGATGTAAGTAAATTCGCCAAAACGAAATCCAAGAACGGGAAGACGGCCATGAAGTACTTCGATCGGCAATATTGATATTCCTTCTACTTCAAAAACTTGCGCGTGCTCAATCGTATGTAATTCAAGTTGTGGAATTCCAGGATAATTACTACTAAAAATATAATCAAAACGCTCCTTCAATTGATTTTGGACAGGAAGGGTCGCATAAATCGGCATGTCTTTTTTGGATCGAAAATTAAAGGGTCGTACATCATCTAGTCCAATAATATGATCATTGTGCTCGTGAGTAAGCAAAACTGCTTCTAGCGTAGAAATCCCCGCCCGAAGCATTTGTTGTCGAAAATCCGGTCCGACATCTACAGCCAGATTGATATTTTGATGAGTAAGTAAAATAGAAGGGCGCAGACGATTATCCTTGGTATCCGTAGAGCTACAGACTTCGCAGTCGCAACCAATAATGGGCACTCCTTGAGAAGTACCAGTACCGAGGAATGTAACTTTCAAATTAGGCTTTGTTTTCTTCTACCGCTAGGGATTCGGTTTCTTCTTTCTCTTGTCCTTCTTTATTTTCAGCAGAAGTCAGGAGTAGTTTTTTTAAGAAGTCAGCCGACTTATCAGACAAGGCGCCTTCCACTATGGTAAATCCACTTAGGATGTCCGCTAAGCAATTGATTCTGGCTTCTACTTCAAAGTAGCGATTGATTACTACTTTTTTCTGGCTTTCCACCAAACAGTAACCTGATTGAAAGTTACCTTTACCATAGATGATCTCATAATCAAGTTCATCAAACAAATCTTCTACTTTCTTTAGGGTATGTTTCGTAAACTTCATAAGTTTGGTTTGATATTCA
>CALLVY010000125.1 GCA_938015925.1 uncultured Saprospiraceae bacterium | reverse complement strand
CGTTCCGGTTTTACCTCCCACTTCGCTTTTGATCCCACCAAAGCCAGGTAAGCCTTGTCCCATTACTTTTTTGAGCATTTGTACCATCACAAAATTAGGATTAGGATGCAAAGCCAGGCGTTCTTCTGGTTCTTCCTGATAAATCAATCGGCCATTTTTATCTTCTATTCGTAAAATAAAAACAGGTTTATTGTACATGCCATTATTGGCAAAAGAAGTATAAGCTCCGGTCAGTTGTTGAACCGTCAAATCACTTGCTCCCAGACAAATCGAAGGTTGTGCAGGGATCATGGTTTTGTCTAAGCCCATATTGCTCACCAAGCTTCTGACGGGTTCTACATCTCCCAATTGTTTCATTAAAAAGACAGAGACCGTATTTTTGGAATGCATCAATCCTTTAAATAAAGTATAAGGCTCGCCAGAGAATTCACCTCCAGCGTTATTTGGCGTCCAATCTTCCAATAGATTGAAATTTCCTTCATTGACATGAATCGTATAAGGCAAATCATAAACCGTAAAGCAGGGAGAGATTCCTTGCTGTGCGATAGCCGTTGCATAAATAAATGGCTTAAAGGTCGATCCAACCTGACGTGGTGCGGTTACGTGATCGTATTGATAATAGCGGTGGTTGATTCCCCCAACCCAAGCCTTGACATGTCCCGTTACAGGATCGACAGCCATAGACCCCAGTTGCAAATGCATGCGGTGATAGCGAATAGAATCTAAAGGAGACATCACGGTATCCTTTTCCATTTTCTTATTTTCATAAGTAAAGACTCTCATCTTTACGGGAGTATCCATGACCTTCTCAACATCATCTAAAAACTTCTTGTGGGCAATTTTTAAAGCTCGCCAATTCTCGCCATCCATTACCTTGCGGTACTTAGTGGCCAATTTAGCTCCAATCATTTTGCGAGACACCAATTTGGTAATGGCTCCTTTGCTTTCCTCTTCGCTCAGCATTCTTTCGATATCGACTATCCGCAATTTGAAATCACCGATGTCTTTACTTATTTCATTAATCAAAGGATTTAAACGCGAAGCTTTTAGACTTTGGAAGCGGTTGCTGTTTTGGATGTCTTTCTTCAAAGCTTTTTGAGCCGCTCTAATCACATTTTCATTCTCTTCTGGTTCTTTCTCTGGATCATTATAATTCCATGGATCCTTATTTTTCCAGGTTTTCCAAAACTTCTTCTGCAATTGAGTCATGTGTTCCACCATAGCCTCTTCTGCGTGTCTTTGAATTACAGGATCGAGGGTGGTATAGATTTTTATTCCATCGCTAAAAATATTGTACTTCGTACCGTCTGATTTTCGGCATTCTTCCCGATTGAGAATTTTGGTCAATTCCTTTCTCAACTCCATTCTAAAATAAGGAGCCGGGCCATCTGCATGTGTTTTCCGATTAAAGCGCCCCATATCAAGAGGGACTACCCGCAGAGAATCATATTCCGCTTGGGTAATCATGTTGTGTTTTTGCATTTGCTTCATCACCACCATTCGGCGATGCATGGTCGTATCGGGCCTTCTAATTGGATTAAACAAAGCCGGATTTTTGAGCATTCCAACAAGCGTAGCAGCTTGTTCTACTCGTAAAGAATCTTGAGACTGGCCGAAGTAAATTTCGGCTGCCGCCTTGATTCCATATGCTCCATTGATAAAATTGAATTTATTGAGATACATGGCCATGATCTCATTCTTGGTATAGCTTCGCTCGAGTTTGACCGCAATAATCCATTCTTTTAGCTTTTGCATCACCCGCTCCAAACCAGATCCTGGTTTTTCGGTAAAAAGCATTTTTGCCAATTGCTGGGTAATCGTACTTGCTCCCCCTGCACTACTTTGTTGGAGAAAGAGTGTTTTAACCAAGACTCGGGCAAGTCCCTCCCCATCTATTCCACTATGCTCGTAATAGCGTTCATCTTCCGTTGCAATCAGCGCATTCACCAAATTAGGCGATAGATCTTCAAAAGCTACAGGAATCCTGTTTTCGATAAAATAACGCCCTAAAACTTCACCATTAGCAGCATAGATTTCAGAAGCTTGGTTAGATTTTGGATTTTCTAGTTCTTCGAAAGTAGGTAAGTCTTGGAGAGACAATAAGAAAAATAATACGCCGATGGCGAAAAAGCCAAAAATACTCAAGCCCCACATCCACCGGACCAATTTTTTGTAAGTAGGCTTTCTACGTTCTCGAAGTCCCCCTGATTCGTTATTTACTGCGTCATTCATATAGCAATAATAATTATATTTTAGGGAAGGAGAGCCTCCTTTCCTTTGTTTCCTAAGGATCAAAAAATACTGATTCCTTATTGATCTCGTTTTCTTAAGTATGCGTTTCTACAAAAAACAATGCTTATTCCATTGCATTTTGCTAAAAACAAGCATACAAAGGTAATAAGCGCAGGTTTAAATTTCATCCTTTAGCCTGCAAATTCCCATTTCTTAAACCTTGCGGCCAATTATAGGAATATCTTTTAAGGGCTTAATTCTATTTCAAATCCTAATTTTAAGCAAAAAAGCGCCTCAGATACGGGTAATTAAAGGAGTATTTCTCTTTTCCTTTCTAAGTCCAATTTTAGCAGATATTAAGTTCTTTTCTAACATTTAGACACTCTAACGATTGGTCTCATTGTAATATTTGAGGCTCTCCAAAATCATTTTTTCCGGGGCAGTTTGATTAATCACTGCTTTCCCAGGAGTACTTAGCAAGGTAAAATTAATCTCTTGCGCTTCATTCTTTTTGTCGTTGTACATCAATTGAACAAAACGGTCAAAGTTTGCGGAATCTTGGATTTGGTGCCCAAAGATTCTAAGCATCGTCGTTTTGATTGCTCTCAAATCTTCTAAGCTTAAGCCACAAATTTCCTTAGAAAGATACGCCTCGCAGACCATCCCTATCGCAATAGCTTCTCCATGAGTGAGTGGCGCCTCCGATTCTAAAGCCACACTTTCCACCGCATGACCAATGGTGTGACCAAAATTGAGGGCCTTGCGGATATTTTGCTCAAATGGATCTATGGCTACAATTTCTTTTTTGACTTTTAAGGATGGTGGAAGTACTTCAAACCAATCTATTTCATTCAACCCTGTAATATCTTTTTGCCATTGCCATTGGTCGGCATCTGCGATTAAGCTATGTTTTAGAATCTCTGCAAATCCACTACGCAATTCTCGAGGAGATAGGGTTTTTAAAAATTCCGGCGAAATCAAAACGGCTTGAGGATTGCAAAACAAGCCGACGCTATTTTTTACTTGAGCAAAGTCAATTCCCAGTTTACCGCCGATAGAAGCATCTACCTGCGACAAAAGCGTAGTTGGAATTTGAATAAAATCAATCCCTCTCTTAAAAGTACTGGCACAAAAACCACCCATATCACCAATCACACCTCCTCCCAAGTTCAATAGCAATGCTTTTCTATTGATATCGGCCGACATCATCTGGGTCCAAATCTGCGTACAGGTTTGAATGTTTTTATGAGATTCGCCTGCTTTGATTTCCAAAACCAAGGGATTTTCTAGTCCTGCTTCTTTTAGTAAAATGGGCAGACAATGAACCTTCGTATTTTCATCCACCAAAATCAGGGTTCTGGAATAGTTTCTTGAACCAATCAGGTTTTTCAAGACGGACCAAATCTGGCCAATCTGTATGCTGTATTCGGGAAGTTGGATACTGGTCATGCGTGTTTCTACGTGAGGAGTAATATTTTTGATTCTTTGACAAGCCCATAAGTCAAAGAATTATAATTCAGCCAGGACATCTACGCTCCAAGCCTCTGGTCGTTCTGCAAAAAGGATTTTCGTTTCCGCCCAGGTTTCTTTAAAAAGATCAGAATGGCGATAATTATTCAAATCATCTTCGCTGTCCCAAAAACTATAGGTAAAAAAGATATTTCCTTCCTTAGTGGTACGAAATAATTCCAGGTGATTACAGCCTTTCGAAGCTCTGATTTTATTTTTTCGCTTATGGAAAATGGCAATAAAATTATCTGTTTCGGCGGGCCGAAAAACCAACTTTACAATTCGTTTGATCATTTTACCTTTGTTAGGATAAACTCTATTTGGAATGAAAATCTATTTGTACCGCATCTCCCACTTTCAAGCCCAGAAGACTTGCTGCTTTTCCCATATGGATGGCGATCTCAAGATAATCAGCACAATTGAATAGACAAAGTGGATCTCCGATTGGAACATCCGCATAGTGCTGACACAAACGCGTAATCGGATTATTTCGTTTATAATAAAGCTCAAACTGTCGCATATTCCATACTCGATGAAAAAGCGGTCGATCTATATTGAGAATTACATTTTCGAAATTATCAATGTGGATAACGGCTCCTCTAATTTGAGTTGGGCTAATCACTGGTTGGAGACTGATTCGTTCTTCTATTTTTTCGATGGGAATCCCGATTTCATTAAAAGGTAGTCCTCCTTTAATATGGTGGACTGCTTTTGCAAAAATATCTTTGAGCGGAAACGGATTATCCCTATCGTATTCGATTTCGTAGATATCTTCATTGATTTCTCCAAACATCAAGGCGAAAATACCATTGTCGGGGCCAATAAAATAATGTTCCTTATACCGAACAGCCAAAAACACCTTTCCCGCAATCGGAGCATTATTGACACTGACCAGGTGCACGGTTCCTTTCGGGAAATCCGCATAAGCATTTTTTAAAATAAAGGCAGCCTGAACTATATCAAAAGTATCAACGTTATGACTAACATCGACGATATTCAACATCGGATTCAGGGAAAGCATGGCACCTTTGAGCACTGCTACATAGTAGTCATTATTCCCAAAATCAGTCGTCAGTGTTACAATAGGCATAGAGTTTGGAGCTTTGTGTGATATAAATAAGCATCTTTTATTCTTCAAAAATGAGAAGAAAGTGGCTAAAACCTTAATTTTAGCACAAATTTAAAAGATTCTCGTTTCTAAGTGTCTATTTAAATTTCTTATTGTATAATACGAAAAGCTAATAATTGGACAAAGAAGTTGTTTAAAAAAGCCCTCAATGATTTCTTGACCAGTCATCACGACTTTTCAAACAATTTCAAAACGATAGCCTAGCAGGTAAACTATAAACCCACTAAAGTATAATCTATTGACTGAAATCATTCTCACCATCGAAGGCGTTGATCCCGTAGAATTATACGGCGAAAAAAATGTGAAGCTAAATCTGCTTCGCAAAGCCTTTCCAGACCTAAAAATTACTTCCAGAGGAAATAGCATAAAACTAAGCGGTACCCCCACGGATGCCCAAAAAGCCAAAAACAGAATTGAGCTGATGGTAAACATGCTAAAAGAGCACAACGAGCT
>CALLVY010000124.1 GCA_938015925.1 uncultured Saprospiraceae bacterium | reverse complement strand
TTTACATCCTTCTATTTTACATAACCTATAATTTAAGTTCCTTATGAGAAAGATTTTTACTCTTTTAGTTTTGCTGTGCACTACAGTCATGGCACTCCAAGCTCAATACACGGAAGACTTCGAATCCGGATTTGCTGGTTGGACCGCAGAGAATATTTGGAAGCATGGAAATAATATTGCCAATCAAAGTGGTGGTTTTCCAATACCTGCTCACACCGACTTTATGGCTGTTAATGATGATGCTGCCGGAGAAAATTTTGATGGATCAGGTCGATTAATCTCTCCTCCTTTTGACCTTACTGGTCTTGATTTTCCTTTTCTTCGTTTTGAAGCCTACTTCCCGAATCTTGATTATGCTGGAGCTGATGAAACAGCTAAAGTTTTAGTTTCTTCTGATGACGGAACGACTTGGAAAGAAATTGCAGACCTTGCTGGAGGTGGTAACAGCTGGTACACCGCTTATGCTGATGTATCTGAATATGGTAACCAAACCATCCGCGTTGCTTTTGCCTATGATGATGGCAATGGTTATAACTATGGTTTTTGTGTTGATGATGTTGAATTCTATCAAGGTGCTGCAAACGATGTTCGATTAGTCAACTTTAATGTGGAAAGATTCTTACCTGCTGGAAATATGCCAGTTAGTGTGGAGGTGAATAACCTTGGATACGAAACGGTAACATCTTTAGAATTCACTTGGATAGAGAATGGTGTTGCGAATACAGAAACAGTTACTGGACTTAGTATTAAGCCATTAACAACCGCTACTGTTGTTCACCCAACAACTTTCGATGGTACACAAGCTTCTCAACATGATTTTGCAGTTGCGATTGATAAACCAAACGGAGCAGTAGATGCAAACATGATGAATAACAATAGTGATGGTACTGTTTCTTTTGTGGTCGATGTACCTACAAAAGTAGTCGTAGCAGAAGAAAAAACCGGAACTTGGTGTACTTGGTGTCCACGTGGTGATATCTTCCTAAGACAAATGGTTGCCAATTACCCAGACAACTTTATCGGAATTGCAGTACACAATGCCGATCCAATGGCAGATGCTGAATATGATTCTGCATTAAGTGCTGCCTTCCCTGGTGGATATCCTAATGTAATCATGGCTAGAGACCAACTTATGGATCCATCTGCAATGCCAGGTCAAATCGACAACTACTTATCTAGAACTTCTCCGGTTTCTGTTACTGGATCCGCTAAATATAATGGAGCTACCAATGAAGTAGAAGTAACCATGACTGTTACCTCTCACACAGAAATTGATGGCGTACGATTTAATGTAAGTGCTGTACTTATTGAAAATGAAATGAGTGGTACTACAAGTGACTGGGCTCAGGTAAATGCTTATTCAGGTGGTAATTGGGGCCCAATGGGTGGATATGAAAACCTTCCTAATCCAGTACCTGCCAGCCAAATGGTCTATGACCACGTTGGAAGAAAATTGATTGGTGGTTTTGCTGGAGATGCTACTGTTGTTCCTAATTCTTTGGTAGATGGAACTCAAGCTACGACGACTTTAACCGCTACTGTTCCTGAGGATGCTAGACGTAAAAAAATGGAAGTAGTTGTATTGGTTACTGATCGTACAACAGGTGAGATTTACAATGCTGCAGAAATACATGAAATCTCTGGAATCTATCCTAGATTCAGAGTTGCTGAGGCAGTTGGTTGTGGACCATTCGAGGCTCAATTTATTGATGACTCTGATTCGACTGCAACTTCTATGTGGACTTTCGTAGGTGGTACGCCAGCTACTTCTACTGAGAAAAACCCTACTGTTGTTTATGATGGAGAAGGGGAAGCTTTCGATGTAAGATTGGATGTAGTTTCTAGTACTGGCGAGTCTTACACCGTTGTTGAAAACGATATCGTGAGACTTGATAAGAAAACGATCGCAGAATTTGAATATGAAGTAGATGGAAGATTCGTTGACTTCTTTGACAAAAGTACAAATGGGTTTAAATATGCATGGGACTTTGGTGACGGAGGAACCAGTACCAAAAGAAATCCAAACCGTACTTATATGGAATCAGGCTATTACAATGTAGTCCTTACTATCGAAAATGGCGCTTGTTCTGATGTGTTTACACAAGGGATATTTGCAGTCGTGACGGGTGTGGATGATGTATTAGAATCAAGCTGGAGCCTTTCTGCTGCGCCAAATCCATTTAGTGATGATGTACAAATCAATTACGACCTTGGTGACAATAATGGCGAGTCTCAATTGGTAGTTTATAATTACATGGGACAAGAGCTTTTCTCTCAAAACCTAGACAATCAGTCTGGTAATGTGAAATTAGGAGCGGAATTGCCTCAAGGAATCTTCTTTGTACAAGTACGTCAGGATCAAAAAATCAGTCAAATATTGAAAGTGACTAAAGTAAAATAATTTCTTTTTAAGAAAGAAAAATTCCGAAGCCCAGCAGATCCTTTGATTTGCTGGGCATTTTTATTTTAAAGAACTGCTATTATTTGGTCTCCTACTGGCATTTTTTAGGCTAAGCTTTCATCCCTCGATAGAAATGTTTATCTTTATTGCACTTAATAAATTGAAAATTATCCTTGATATGAATAAAAACTTACTCTTAACCTTTGCTTTATTTTGTTGTGCGAGCTTTTTGACGGCTCAAACTTATACCGTAGATCCAGTTCCTGTGGTTACTACGGCTAGTCTTCAAGATGATCCTGCAGATGATACCACTCCTAATCCAGGAGATGTTGTCGGTCATGCAATCGTAACTAATAATTCTCTTGAAGAGGTAAATATTACTTGGGTCAGAACGGAACTGATCATGCCTGATGGCTATACCTCTGGAATTTGTGATATCAATACCTGCTATGGAATAGAAGTCAATAGAGAATTCTTCACGTTGTCTGCTGGGCAAAAAGGTACTTTAGATGTACACCTTTATCCTGGAGGAATTCCAGGGTCTTTGGAAAATGGTGCAATACCAGGAGATGCGGTTATTTTGATTTCCTTGTCTAACTCTAATGTCTTTGATGATACGATTACGGCACGTTTTGAATTTTCAATTACTGGAAACGAAATTTTCGCAGTCAGTACTACTGAAATAGAATTCAAAGATGTCAACCTTTTTCCAAATCCAACAGAAGACTTTTTTGCTTTAAGTCCTGCGGATACGGATGTAAAACAAGTGGCAGTATTCAATATCCTCGGCCGTCAAATCAAACAATTCGATGCTAGCGAAGCGCGTTTTGATGTTTCTGATTTGGCACACGGTGTTTATTTGGTAAGCTTACTCGGTGAGGAACAACAGGTTCTAAAAACGATGCGCTTGCAGAAAAAGTAAGGTTTTCAACAGCACACTAAGCGAAGATCCTACAAAAAGAAATCCCGAATTTTGGTTTTACCAAAATTCGGGATTTCTTTTTTAGGCAAGATTACCAGGAGAATAAATTTGACGGAATCACTCTCCTAAAAAATAACCATTCTTTTATCCTGGAAAATGACAACTTAGCCTAAGCTGGATATTCCACAAAATTTCTAGGCGTTTCAAACAAACGGACACTCAAGTCGTATTTTTCATCCAAATGCTCCCGAAGGATCGTCCAAATCACATAACAGATATTTTCAGCAGTAGGGTTTAAGGCTTTAAACTCTTCGGTGTCCAAATTGAGGTTTTTATGATCGAAGCGATCTTCAATCTTTTCCTTAATCAAATCCTTCAATATTTTCAAATCAATCAGATAACCAGTCTCAGGATCTACCTCGCCAGTTAGTTTGACTTCCATCTCATAATTATGCCCATGATAATTGGGATTATTACAAAGCCCAAAGACCGCGTCATTGCGTTCATCGGACCACTTGGGATTGTATAATCTATGGGCTGCGTTAAAGTGAGCTTTGCGAAATACAGAAATTCTCATACAATGGGTTTAGGTTCTCTGACAAATCTCGTTTTGATTGACCAGGAGATTGGTCAAAGAACGAAGGTTTATTTATTTCAAATTTACACCACTTTCTTAACAACTAGGAGGAATTAAGGTTTATCCCAATACCATCTGATAAGTTTTAATAGGAAAATTTAAATGAAGCTAAAAGGAGGAAGGACTTAAGTGTTTGGTTTTTAGTCTTTTAAGAATTAGAAAGTACTTTAATTCCCGATTTAGTATGTATCGCAGAAAATATGTATTTTTACGCAAAAGTCTATAATGGCTAGTATACACGAATTCAGAGTAGAAGGAATAACAGGGAAAGAAATCAATTTCGCTGATTTTGCAGGAAAAAAGATCCTGGTGGTCAATGTCGCTTCCGAATGCGGCTATACCCCACAATACCAACAGTTGGAAGAATTGTATGAGGCGTATAAAGAAAAGTTGGTAATAATAGGTTTTCCGTCGAATGATTTTGGAGGACAAGAGCCCGGAAGTGACGAAGAAATCCTATCTTTTTGTACCGTAAAATTTGGCGTGAAATTTCCCTTGGCCAAAAAAGTAGCTATCAAAAAAGCCCCCATTCATCCGCTTTATCAGTGGTTGACCCACAAGGAATACAATGGTGTGTTAGATAGTGAAGTAGCGTGGAATTTTCAAAAATACCTCTTAGATGAAGAGGGCCAACTAATCGCAAGCCACCCTTCTGCAGTGAGCCCACTCGATGATACAATCATCAATTGGATTCAATCCTGATAGCATATACTATCCTTTATCGACTTTCGTAGACTTTACAATTATAGTCTACTCACAACTTAAGTCGATTCCTAATGCTTTTTAAAGATATTGTAGGACAAGAACAGGTTAAACAGCTCCTCCTCCGCTCACTCAACGCGGGAAGGATGCCCCATGCCCAGCTACTACTGGGCCCTGCAGGCAGTGGGAAATTATCCCTAGCCTTGGCTTATGCCCAAAGACTTTTATGTCAAAACCCTTCCGAATCTGACTCCTGCGGTGAATGTGCTTCTTGCAATAAAGCCGAAAAAATGATTCACCCTGATCTTCATTACTCTTATCCAACCGTGGGAAGCAAAGTGACGGCCACCTCTTTTATTAGCGAGTGGCGAAACGCTGTCTTGGAAAATCCGTATCAAAATATCAACCAATGGCTACAAAGCATTGGAGCAGAAAATAAACAAGGCAATATCAATAAAGATGAATGCCTAAATATAATCCGTAAATTAAGTCTAAAGTCTTTCGAAGGTTCCTACAAAATCCTCATCCTCTGGTTACCAGAGTATTTAGGGAAAGAGGGCAATCGATTGCTTAAGTTGATTGAAGAACCACCAGAAGATACCTTGTTCCTTCTGGTAGCCGAAAATCAAGAACTCATCCTGAATACCATCCTTTCCCGTTGCCAAATGGTAAAAGTGCGAGCGATGCAGGAAGAAGAAATTGTAAGCGGCCTCAAAGAACATAAGGCCCTCTCTGAAGACCAAGCCTTAGCCATTGCGCGTTTATCTGCAGGTAACTTCAACGAAGCACTCAATTTGATAGAACATGCGGAAAATGATAATGCTCCACTCTTCTTGGCTTGGTTGAGAACCTGCTGGAAAGGCAGCGGAGTAGAAATGGTAAGTTGGGTAGATAAATTTGCCAAAATTGGCAGAGAAAATCAAAAACACTTTCTCCAGTATGGTCTGCATTTTTTGCGGGAATATACCATACTCAAGATGACCGGAAGAGAGGATGTAAGGCTTTTGGCCAAAGAAATGGAAACCGCCAAAAGAATGACAAAAGTACTTCACTTGCAGCAAATTGATGTTTTAGCGAAACTTTTCAATGACTGCTCGTATTATATCGAACGGAATGCCAACCCGAAAGTACTCTTTCTGGACGCTTCCATTCAAATTCATAAAATTTTGAAATACGGTGTAGCCACAGCATGATACGCCTAATTATAAAATGTGCATTAGTAATGTTGAAAAATAAGCCCGACGTTTTTAATTGAATTTAAATACCTATGAAGCCGATCTAGGAGGTTCATGAATGAAGTGAACGAATAGAAAACGAGGTAGTTTTGAATTAAATGGAAAACTTGCCTGCCGGCAAAGGCAGTTACAGAAGAGGGTTTTGTTTTTTAAACAGCACTTAAAAGATAAAGATGGGATGTTCAAATTGTTCAACAAGTAAAGACGGTAAACCCGGAGGTTGCAACAGCAATGGCAGTTGTTCCACTGGAGGATGTAACCGACTCAATACCTATGATTGGTTGTCTACTATGGAACTTCACGATCCTGGTGGGAATGACCTGGTAGAGGTAAGTTTTAAAAATGGAGCGCGAAAAACCTTTTTTCACAATGCCCTTCATACCCGTTCTTCTTCTGGCGACATGGTCGTGGTAGAAACAGGAGCAGGTCATGATATTGGTCGAATCTCGCTCAGCGGAGAATTGGTTCGGCTACAAATGAAAAAGAAGAAAGTAGCAGAGGATAGTGTGTTTCACAAAGTGATTAGAAAAGCGAATGAACGCGATTTGGAGCGAATGGAAGAGGCGCGAATACAAGAGAAAAAATCGCTGGTTCAAGCTAGAGTTATTTCGAGAACCCTGGGCTTAGAAATGAAAATTGGAGATGTGGAATACCAGGCCGATAAGCGAAAAGCGACTTTCTTTTATACTGCAGATGGACGAGTAGATTTTAGAGAATTGATCCGGATGTATGCGAAAGAATTTAGAGTAAAAATCGAAATGCGCCAAATTGGAGCCCGTCAAGAATCTGCTCGAATTGGTGGTATTGGATCTTGCGGTCGAGAACTATGTTGCTCTACCTGGCTTTCTGAATTTAAGTCCGTATCTACTGGTGCCGCTCGATATCAAAACTTGGCCATCAATCAAACCAAACTCTCTGGACAGTGTGGCCGCTTGAAATGCTGCCTCAATTTCGAATTGGATACCTACATGGATGCATTGACTGCTTTTCCTAAAAATGTAGATACCCTAAAAACGGAAGTAGGAATAGCACAATTGGTAAAGACCGATATTTTTAAAGGAATTCTTTATTATATCTACCGATCTATCAATGGCAAGCAAGGAGGTGGTGGAAAATTCTACCCACTAAGTATCGATCGCGTCAAGAGCATCAAGGCGATGAATAAGGAAGGCAAATTTCCAGAAGATTTGCAGGATATGGAGCAGTTATTGGCAGATGCTCAAAGCAAAGAAGTTGACTTTGATGAGGACCTAACAGGTTTTATCGAATTGCCACCGGAAGAGCGCAAAAAACGCAATCGCAAACGTCGCAACCGAAACAACACTAAGGACAAGGATCCAAGAGCAAAGAAAACCGGTCCCGCTAAAAAAGAGGGCGGTTCTTCGAAAAAAAGAATAGAAAAGAAACCTAAAAAAGAAGGCGAAGGCGATAAGACGTCTGGTAACAAAACACCTAATAATAAAACGTCTTCCAATAAATCGCGTAACCGCCGCCGTCCCAACCGTCGAAAACCGGATGGTGCCAAAAGGCCGGATAAACCGACCAACGAGAATAAACCTAAGAGGGACAATAAAGGCGGAGATAAAAAAACGGATTAATTTCTTGAACGAAATTTAGGCTTTGGTTCCAATCCGAATGAATGTCATCAACTTCGGGTCTATCTTCCAGATAGGCCCGAAGTTAAACTCGAACTTCATCAACGAATATGCCTTTTTTTTTCAACCCAAGTCTTTCCTCCAATTGATGACATTAGATGCCAAGCCAGGCTCTGAATTTTATCTCAAAAAACAACAACATTTCTTGCAATCCAGTGTTGCTACAAATACCTTTGCTGACAAATAAAATACCTTTAGTATGAAATATGATTTGACAATAATTGGCTCTGGCCCTGGTGGATATGTTGCCGCCATTCGTGCAGCCCAACTTGGATTTAAAACTGCCATCATCGAGCGGTATAATACTTTGGGAGGTACCTGCCTTAATGTTGGATGTATTCCATCTAAAGCATTATTGGATTCTTCTGAACATTACCACAATGCGAAGGATAAATTTGCGACCCATGGTATTGAACTCAAAGACCTTAAAGTCAATATGAAGCAAATGATTCAGCGCAAAGATGACGTCGTTGATCAGACTTGTAAGGGCGTAGCATTTTTGATGAAGAAAAATAAAATTGATGTCTATCATGGACATGGCTCTTTCGTAAGCAATAACAAAATCAGTATTGCCAAAGAAGACGGGAGCAAAGAAGAAATTGAAACCGACAAAACGATTATTGCTACAGGGTCGAAACCTATCGTTCCTCCAGCCTTTAATTACGATAAAAAAAGAGTGATCACTTCTACGGAAGCTTTAAATATCAAAAAAGTACCCAAGCGAATGGTGATCATTGGTGGTGGTGTGATTGGTTTGGAATTGGGATCTGTTTTTTGCCGATTGGGTACTGAAGTAGAAGTGGTAGAATATGGCGATCGAATCATTGCTGGAATGGATAAAGATTGTAGCAAAGAATTGATGCGAGCACTCAAAAAACAAGGCATTAAGTTTCACCTCAAACATATGGTGACCAGTGTAAAAGCCACCAAGACTTCCACTACCGTAGAAGTCCAAAAAAGAGATTCGGAAGAAACCTTTCAACTCAAAGCAGACTATTGCTTAGTCGCAATTGGCCGAAGAGCTTATACCGATAATTTGGGCCTCGAAAACATTGGCGTAAAAACCGATGAAAAAGGAAAAATCGAAGTCAATGAAAAATTGGAAACGAGTGTTCCTGGCGTTTATGCCATCGGTGATGTGATCAAGGGAGCGATGCTGGCGCATAAGGCAGAAGAAGAAGGAGTCTTTGTTGCAGAAAGTTTGGCTGGAGAGCATCCGCATATCAATTACAATCTTATTCCTGGGGTCGTATATACTTGGCCGGAAGTCGCTGATGTTGGACAAACAGAAGAACAATTAAAAGCTGCAGGAATTCCTTACAAAGCCGGTAAATTCCCATTCAAAGCCTTGGGACGAGCAAGAGCGAGTATGGATTTGGAAGGAATGGTAAAAGTTTTGGCGCACGAAGAGACCGATGAAATTTTGGGCGTACATATGGTAGGGCCACGTGTAGCAGATATCATTGCAGAAGCGGTTACTTTAATGGAATTTAGAGCTTCCGCAGAAGATGCTTCTCGAATGAGTCATGCGCATCCAACCTTTACAGAAGCGGTCAAAGAAGCTGCTTTAGCGGCTACAGGCAATCGGGCTTTGCATGTTTAATAAAGAGTTCGATGGATAGATAAAAATAGGCTCGGAGTGGAATTAATTTTCTGCTCCGAGCCTATTTTTTTGGACATTACTCAATCTTGAATTCCTCCTACCACCACTACTATTTCTCCCTTTACTCTCTTTTCAACATCAAAATGAGCGATCAATTCCTCAAGACTTCCAGTCTTTACCTCTTCATGCAATTTACTCAACTCCCGACAGACACAAGCGGTGCGATCTATTCCGCAAACTTCTGCCAATTGTTTGAGGCATTTGACCAGTCGAAAGGGAGATTCGTATAAGATGAAAGTATAGCTTAAAGTCGAAAGATAATTGAGTCGGGTTCGTCGGCCTTTTTTATGAGGTAAAAAACCTTCGAAGAAAAATTTGTCAGAAGGAAGGCCAGAGGCGACTAAGGCAGGAACCAATGCAGTGGGCCCTGGGAGACATTCGACTTTGACATTGCTTTGGTGACAGGCGCGAACTAGCATAAAGCCCGGGTCAGAAATGCCAGGAGTACCTGCGTCTGAAATAAGCGCGAGGGTTTGTCCATTTTGGAGCATGTCTATGACCGAGTCGGTCGTTTGGTGTTCGTTGTGTGCGTGGTAAGAACGGAGTGGTGTTTCTATGTTGAAATGCTTGAGTAACTTACCGGAAGTTCGGGTGTCTTCTGCAAGAATCAAATCAACTTCACCAAGTATCCTAATGGCCCGTAGAGTGATGTCTTCCAGGTTGCCAATAGGAGTAGGGATTAGGTAAAGCATAAAATCGGGCTTTTGGTGAAAGGTCCAATACCTTTCTTATTCAAATGTTCTTATTAGTTCTTAGGCTTAAAGGCGAAAGCGGACAGGCAGCTAAAATAAAAAATCGCTCAGAAGGTAAGGTAATTTATTTTGTCCAAACATTTATTTAAGTCTTTTTAAAAACAACTTGCAAGAGAACCGTAAGAATATAAGCCAATACAATCGCAGCAAAGGCCGCCTCTCTCAAAAGTATTAAAAGGAGTACTGAAATACCAATGAAAATATATCTGACTTTATTGTATTCCCAACGGCGTCCTTTAAATTTAAAACTAAACATTCGCAGTTCTGATACCATCAAGTAGGAAAAAATAAGGATGACCGCAAACAGAAAAGTAGGGTTGATGATAAAAGATCTTAGTCCAAAGGAGTTATGATCAAAAATCAACATTAAGCCTACCACAAATAAAGTCATGGTCGGTGTAGCCATCCCAATAAAATCCTCTGTCTGTCGAGTATCAAGATTAAACCTAGCCAATCGCAAACCTGCAAACATAGAAATTAGAAAGGCAGGAAGCGCTTTCCAGTAAAGGTCCATATAAAGAACAGCCCGCTCTGAAGACATTTCATAGTGATAGTGAAATCCTGCATTGAGCAACATGTAAATAATCGCTCCCGGAACCACACCAAAAGAAACCATATCGGCGATAGAATCCAGTTCTTTGCCCAAAGGTGAATTTACCTTTAGCATCCTGGCGACCATACCGTCTAAATAATCGGCCAATCCTCCAACGAAAAGAAACCAAAAAGCGTTATTGAAGTAGCCATAAAGCACACAAACCAGTGCGGCACAACCACAAAAAAGGTTGATGAGGGTAATGGTATTAGGTATGTATTTTATCATTGTCCTAGGGTCGAAAAGGATTTGTTTGATTAACAAAAGTAGTATTTTTACACAAAAATTATACTAAGCAGACGACGCTCTGGTGATTCCTTGTAATTTTATGGCTTAGAAAGTCGTTTATTTTAAACAAAGCTCCTAATAATAAGGAAGTTTTACCGCTACATTACTAAATCAGTCAAAAATGACCAAGACTTTATTTAATATTTTTATTTTTTCTATCGCTCTGTTGCTACCTAGCCTGGCTTATGCACAACCTTTAAACGATGAGTGTTTTGGCGCCATTCGCCTAGACAATGTCGCCAACTTCTGCTCAACGCCAGGTGCCTTTGTGAATAGTGGTGCTACGGCATCTGCCGAAGCAAGACCAGACTGTTGGCCGGATGATGGCTATGTGGACGTTTGGTATTCCTTTGTCGCACAAGGAAATTCAGTGACGATTAGTATTTCTGGAAATACCACTCCCGTTGCTGGAGGAACATTAAGTCGCCCTGAGCTAGCACTTTATAATGGCAATTGCCAAGCTGGATTGGTGGAAATTGAATGTAGCTCAGATAATGTTGGAGACAATTATGCCGAAATGTTTGTTTTTGGCTTGGTGCCAGGAGGGGTTTATTATATCCGCGCCAGTGCCAGACAAGCGAGTATCGGTACTTTTCAACTTTGTCTAAATTCCTTCAACGAAGTGCCAGAGCCTTCCGGCGATTGTAACACAGGAGTTTTACTCTGCGACAAGTCTTCTTTCTCCGTAGACTTTTTGATTGGAGGTGGAAATGATGTCAACGAGTTGGAAGGAGCTAGTTGTTTAGTAAATTGTGGAGGGTCGGAAGAAACAGCTTCTACCTGGTATAAATGGACCTGTAAAGATCCTGGTACACTTGGCTTTTCCCTGACTCCCAATAATCCCAATGATGATCTTGACTTTATCGTATACGAATTGCCAGGCGGGATAAATAATTGTGCCACCAAAGAAGAATTGGTCTGTATGGCCTCTGGAGAAAACGTAGGTCAACCTATTTCCGAATGGGCTGCCTGTACCGGAGCTACTGGACTGTCTTTGACCGATCCCGATCAATCAGAAACCTGTGGTTGCCAAGCAGGAAACAATAATTTTGTTCAAGCAATCAATATGATAGCAGGAAGAAGTTATGCCTTAGTCGTCAATAATTATTCTGCCAGTAGCAATGGTTTCAATATCACCTGGACAGGTACCGGTACTTTTCTTGGCCCAGAACCAGATTTTATTCTCGATCCTCCATTAGGAGTAGAGTGCGATGCCCCTTTAATGATTAGCGACAACTCTGTTGTAGGTACAGCAGCAATCGCCAATTACTTTTGGAGTTTTGGAGAAGGAGCTACCCCTTCAACATCAACGATCCAAGGACCACACACGGTGGTTTATAATAGCTTTGGAACCAAGTATATTTCCTTGACGGTTGAAAGTGATGCTGGCTGTTTGGTTACCAAAATATTTGAAATCGAAGTAATAGAATGTTGTCGATTACTTCCCGACCTTTCTATTCGCTTGGAAGATGCGATTGATCCGATTTGTGCCGATACAGAGACGGGAGTGATAGAAGTTTCTGGAGCTGGTGGTAATCCCTTTTACAATTACAATATTGATGGCGGTATTTTTACACCATCCTCCACATTTAATGGTTTGCCAGAAGGGGATTTCGAAGTCGTAGTACAAGACATCAAAGGCTGTCGAGATAGCATTGATGTAAGTCTTTTTGATCCTCCGGAATTGGAGGTAGATGCGGGAGAAGACATTACGGTTACCCTGGGTTGTGATACAGAATTGAGTGCCATTGGATCGCCAGCGGGAATTATCACGGGCTATCTTTGGAGCCCCGCAGAGTCTCTAACTTGTGACGATTGTACCGATCCAACCGCTACCGCTCCGGGTACCAGTACCTACACCGTGACGGTTTCCAATGCTGCTGGTTGTACGGCTAGCGATGAGGTAACTGTTTTTGTCAGCGAAGAACGACCTATCTTTATCCCCAATGTAATCTCTGCCAATGGAGATGGGGTCAATGATTATTTTACCCTCTATGGCGGAAAAGCATCGAAAGAAATTGAAGTGCTCCGGGTTTATGATCGCTGGGGCGCCTTGATGTTTGAAGCTAGAAATATAGAATTAGGAGATGAAAGACGAGGTTGGGATGGTTCCTTTGGTGGAGACGATGTCAATCCCGGAGTCTATGCTTTTTATGCTCAGGTTGTTTTTATTGATAATGTAGTCCTCTTGTACGAAGGGAGTATTACGGTGCTTAAATAAAAGATCCAAGCGAGTATTTCTCTTATAAAGGCAGCAGTATTTCTATCTTGATTTTTTAATGATTGCTCTGCTTGCCTGACAAACATCTTTCATTTACCCTCGTATACCAGAAAAGAACTATTTTTAATGCAATATACCCGATTCCTGTTTTTACTCTTATTGGCTTTATGCAGTATGACTTGTCGAAATGATCTGGCTGCGGTGCAGTAGATTGTTGCTAAAGAACGACTCGCTATTGAATCCGCTAGAGAGGTAAGTATGCTGTATAGTGATTCCGCAGTTGTACGGGTACGGATTCAAGGGCCATTGATGTTGCGACATCTTCAGGGGAAAGAACCCTATCAGGAATTTCCGGAAGGGGTATTGGTAGAATTTTTTGGGCCAGGCCAAAAGGTGCAAAGCCAATTGACCGCCAAATATGCCATTCGCTATGAAGGAAAAAATGAAGTGACCGTAAGAGATAGTGTCGTTTGGCAAAGCCTGGAAAATGAACGCCTGGAAACAGAGGAATTGGTGTGGGATGATCAAAAACACATTGTCTATTCTGATCGCTTTGTAAAAATCACCAAACCAGATGAAGTTCTATATGGCTATGGATTTGAGGCCAATGAAGATTTTTCCAGCCTAAAGATAAAAGCTTTGGAAGGAAAAATAAAAGTAGATGGTCTCAAGGAAATTCAAGATTGATGAAGGCTGGAAAAGGTAGAATCATCAATTTTACTTTCGTCAAATTACCGGAGATGTTTTAGACCTATAATTATTTTATTACAAGCAATTTTCTAACTTTAAAGAGCTCTAGTTCGTTTTCAAAACGCAAAACCGATTATCATCAAATAAACCATGCTGTTAGCTTCTATTTATCTATTTTTTTCTGCTTTGTTTTCTGGGACAGAAATTGCTTTTATCTCGGCAAGTAAGTTGAGAGTGGAGCTAAAAAAACAGAAAGGCTCAAAGAAAGGAACCATACTGGCAGGTTTTTATGACAATGCGGCTCGGTTTTTAGGAGCTATGTTGGTTGGCAATAATATCGCTCTGGTATTATTTGCGATGGTGATGGAAGGTTTGTTGGAGCCGATGTTGGAAGGATTCATTCCCGGAGGAATTTCTCTCTTAGTCTATACCCTGATCATTACTATAATCGTTTTGATTTTTGGCGAATTTCTCCCCAAAACACTTTTCCGACTTTACGCCAATGACATCTTGTATTTTCTAGCCTATCCCTTGAAAGTAATATTATGGATCTTGGCGATTCCAGCTTGGATGATGACGAAACTTTCCAATTTTCTATTGCGCGTGTTTTTTAAAACACCAGTCGAAGAGGCAGAAAATATCCTGACTCGTTTAGACCTGGAGAGCTTTATCAAGGATACCCGTCTCGATGATTCTGAAGAAGAAATCGATACCGATCTTTTTGAAAGAGCATTGCACCTACGTAATGTAAAAGTAAAAGAATGTATGGTGCCTCGAACAGAGATTGAGGATATTGATGTGAATGGAACAGTAGAAGAACTCAAACAAGTCTTCGCTGAAACCAATTTGTCTAGGATCATTGTCTCTAAAGACGATATTGATACCGTACAAGGTTATGTGCATCACCAACAAATGCTCTACGATCCCAAGTCTGTAAAGTCTCAAGTGATCGATATCCCCTTTGTACCCGAAGCGATGCGAGTACGAGATTTGCTCAATAAGTTTATTAAAGAAAGAGGAAATATCGCCTGTGTCGTCGATGAATACGGTGGTACCGCAGGTATTATTACCTTAGAGGATATTTTGGAAGAAATTTTTGGAGAGATAGAAGACGAACATGATCAGGAAGAATACGTAGAAACAAAAGTATCCGATTGGGAATATATCTTTTCAGGAAGATTAGAGATTGATTTTTTAAATGAAAAATACGAACACCTGGGATTCCCAGAAGGAGATTATACCACCCTCTCAGGATACCTGGTGATGACCACCGGTACGATCCATGAGCCTGGTGCAGAAATAGAATTAGACGGATACAAATTTATTTTAGAGCTTGTATCTGAAACCAAAATTGAAACTGTAAGAGTTATCAAGTTACCACCCACGGATGAGAAAATGGATAAATGATTTATTTTACTCTTTTCCTTTGCAACTGCTTATACTACATTTGCGGAATAATCTGATATTGATTATTACCTGGATGGTTTTGGCACTTTTGATGACGGGAACCGTTGGTTCACTCTTTGGCATTCAATATTTGTTTTTGACGCCAGAGTATTTAGGAGAAGTCAATTTTGTCAGCTACTTTTTTTTAGGTCTTGCCTTTGGTGGTTTTTTTATGACCTGGAACCTGACGACTTATCTGCTCGATTCACATCACTTTCCTTTTCTCGCTTCTCTCTCCCGCCCCTTCACAAAATTTTGTATTAATAATCTAATCGTTCCGCTTAGCTTTTTTCTACTCTACCTGGGATACACCGCCCATTTCCAACGCTATGCAGAGTATAGCGACCTGGCCACCATTGCATCGAATTGCATGGGCTTTATTATGGGCACCGCTAGTTTGGTTTTAATCTCTGGCTTTTATTTTTCCTATACCAATAAAGACATCCTCAATTTTCTAAAGGTCAATCAAAATCAACCGCCACATCTCTTGGGAGGCAAAATCGGTCCAGGAAGAGGGGCTGCGCAAAAGAAAGCTTTGTCCAGTAAACGGAAAGGATGGCGAGTCGATACTTATTTGACCGCAGGATTAAAGCCACGTTTGGTCAGAAGTGTTTCACATTATGATACTTCGATTCTATTAAGTGTATTTAAGCAAAACCATGTCAATGCTTTGGTCGTGCAATTGGCTGGATTGATTCTGCTGATCACGCTTGGTTTTATGATCGACAATCCTTATTTCAGAATTCCCGCAGGAGCAAGTATTTTTATTTTAGCAACAGTCTTAGTTGCCGTCGCGGGTGCTTTTATTTATTGGTTTGATAAATGGAGCGTTTCGGTCTTGGTGATTATCTTGGTTTTTATAAATTTCCTGACGAGCTTTGAAACTTTCAGCCATCAAAATAAAGGCTATGGTCTAGATTATACGAAGGAGAAGCCAGCTTATAGTTACCCCGAATTAAATAAGTTGATTGCGCCAGAAAATATCAAGGAAGACATGGACAATACTTTGGGGATCCTGGAAAATTGGCGAAATAAATTTGACCCAGAAGAGAAACCCAAAATGGTCATTTTTTGTGTGAGTGGTGGTGGAATGAAAGCGGCCGTATGGGCCATGCACGTCATGCAAACGGCAGATAGCATGATGCAAGGAAAACTGATGCCACACGCGACTCTGATCACCGGCGCCTCCGGCGGCCTGATCGGTGCTTCTTATTTGCGAGAACTTTATTTACAGGAAAAACTAGGCGTTGAAATTAACCCCCGCGCTCCCGAACACATCGAAACAATCTCCAAGGATTTACTCAATTCTATCGCCTTCACCATCGTGTCCAATGACATCTTTTTACCCTGGGCAACCTTTGAAGAAGGGGGACATACTTATCACAAAGATCGAGGGTATATTTTTGAAGAACAACTCAATGAAAACACCGACCAGGTTTTTAATAAAACCATTGCCGATTATCGCCACCCCGAAGAAGAATCGGATATTCCCATGCTTTTTGTTACTCCTTCCATCGTCAATGATGGCCGGCGTTTGATTATTTCTCCGCATGGTGTTTCTTATATGATTATTCCTCCTATTGGCCATCAAGATCCCGGAGCTGTCGAAATTGATGCCGTAGATTTTGGTCGGTTTTTTGAAAACCAGGGAGCCTATGATATGCGCTTCACTTCTGCGCTGCGAATGAATGCGACCTATCCTTATGTACTGCCGAATGTCCACTTACCGTCTACGCCGAGCATAGAAGTTATGGATGCAGGTTTCCGGGATAATTATGGCATAGCGTCCGCCACGCGATTTATTCATGTATTTCGAGATTGGATTTTGAACAATACAAGTGGGGTCGTGTTAGTGCAAATAACTAGTCTCAATAAAATTGAAGAAATAGAACAAGATGAAAACAAAGGCCTGATATCTACCTTACTCAATCCGCTCGGAATTCCTGGGCAAATATTGAGTCTGCAAGATTACGAACAGGATACCAATTTGGGCTATATCTACGATTTGTTGGGCAGAGAAAATTTTGATGTCTTGCGTTTTATCTATCAACCTGCAAAGGCAGATGAGCGAGCTTCGGTTACTTTTCACCTGACCGGACGAGAAAAAAAGGACATCCTTAATTCACTAGACCACAAAGACAATCAAGAACTTTTGAAGCGACTGGAAGTCTTGATGGCGCCTATAAAAAATCAGGCAGTGAAGTAGAATTAAAAATAAAAATCACAAAGAAAAATTTTATGAAAGTCATTCCATCAGCAATCATCGAAAAAAGCTGGACTTATTCCGAATACCGAGAAAAAATAGATCAACTCCTCAGCGAAGGAAAAGCCACTGGCGATAACCACAGCGAAGCCATGCTAGAATACACCCGACTCAATGTCAGTCGCATGAAACGTCTGGATAAAACAGCACGCCTTACCGAAGCCTCTTTGGCGAGTTTGGCTAAGATAGAACGAGGGATGATTTGGTTGGTGATTACCGAAGGATGGTGTGGAGACGCTGCGCAAATAGTTCCAGTATTGCAAAAGCTGGCGAATGAAAGAGAGAAGGTTGAACTCCGTTTCGTTTTACGCGACGAAAATTTAGATTTGATGGATGCCTTTTTGACCAATGGTGGACGATCTATTCCTAAAGTCGTTTTTGTAGATGCAGAAACGCTTGAAGTACAAGGCGATTGGGGGCCACGTCCTGAAGCCGCGCAGGTGATGGTGATGAATACCAAAGAAGAATTAAAAGCAATCACTGCGGCAGAGATCAAAGCACAACGCTACAAGGAGGCGCAGCAGGAATTGCACCTTTGGTATGCGAAGGATAAAAATAGAAGTACACAGGAAGAGTTTTTGCATGCCTTGATAGGATCAGGAGGGAAGTAAGATTGTAATGTATTAAAATCTTGGTCAAGCTTTTTCAGTGGCTTACAGTAGACTTTATTCTAACTAATTTAGTATGGCTAAAAACTTGTTTTGCATTTGTCTATACATTAGTTCTTTGTGACTTAATCCTTTCTGATTAGGTAACACAAGATCATTAGTCACACCATATCTAATATTAAGCCAACACTTCCCTCTCTTTTCGCAAATAGGTAACTTATATCTTCGCTCACAACTCTTATTACTGGTTGATGATCCTAAGAGATACACCAATAAATTCACTAATTTACGACGGGCCGATTTTCCTTCTAGCTAGACAGGCCAGACGACAGGCTTGATTAAAACAAAATTATCTTTGGTCAAAATCACCAATCTATTAGGGCAGCCCGCTTGAATAAATTATAAATATAATTCTTAAAGTTCTTCTTTCTTTGCATTTTTTTTTATATTAGACGGCGAAAGCTAAAAGAAAAGCTAAAAGAAAAGCTAAAAGGTGGGAGCAATCCAGAATTTACCACGACCCATTGTTCCATTTTTTTCTGCATGCATATATTTTAAGCAAATACACATCGAATAGACGCCACATCGAATAGACGCTATATCAGATAGACACTATATCGGATAGACACCTGTCTCTCCCTCTTTGTTTATTTAATAATTATAAAATATAAAAATCATGAAAAGAATCATTTTATCCCTAACTCTATTTCTGTTTGTTTTTTCGAATTATTTGGATGCTTGTGTAGTAGGTAATCCTCCTACTTCAGTTTGCGACTTCCGACAATATGACACTTCTTTTGATTGGAAGCCACCTACGTTTGAGTATTATAAAGCTGGAAGTTCTAGTAATCCAATTACGATACAATCGCCTTTCTATTCTGGCCAACAAAGCGCTAATAGTAATATTTATTTCCTTTCCGCGACCCCTGAAAAAGATTACGAATTCGACGATGGTTGGAGATATGTAACTCATGATTTTGGCGAACCTACTCGGAAAATTAACCATCCGTATTTTGTTTTGTACCAAATCAGAAGCGGTATGCTACGTGTTTTTGTTGCGGTGGATCAACTCGAAGGCCAGAACACCGAAGCAATGGTGACGCTCGATTGGTTGAGTGGTACCAAATCCGCTATTTTGGATCATTATAACGGAAAGGATTATGTCCACGCAGTCGATAATTTTGATCCAGATGCGAAGGCTCGGGTACCGAACTTCTTCACCAATAATGTCAATCCTCCCTATTGGCTACACGCTGATTTTAATATGAACTATGATCCCTGTACTTGTTTGTATTCTTCTACCTTGCGGATTAGAGCGAATCTAATCGCACAGAGTTCATTATCGTTTGAAATTGATGGTACATTATTACAAGAAATTGATAATAATGGACGAGCAGGTTCTGCGGGTGGATTCGCAGGTTTAACGAATTCAGCGAAAGGGTTTACTGCTGCCTTTAAAGATGGTAGTTCTGGATATACCACCTTTCAGAAGGTACTCAAACCTGATCCTACTACTGGTGCGGGAGGTGGTATTAGTAGCTTAGCAGAGTTTGTTAGCCTCCTTACTGGAACAGGAAAAATTATAGGCGGTATACTCAAATTTGTAAATTTGTTCACGGGATCTACAGCAGCTCCCAGCGCAGCAACTACTCCTATGGTTTTCAAAGCAGATTTAGATGGTTCTGGAACGATGATGCAGGAAAGTCCTTACAAAACCATTAATATGGAAACACCAGGGTCTGAAATCACAGTAGTAGAAAGTTTTTTGCCAGGTTACGATAATGTAATGGGTGTTTTTAATTTGTTGAAGACTCCTAAAATCAAAAGAGAAATTCATTTTGATCCTGATGGAGTAGATCCTGAAAGACCTGTTGGGCATCGTTTTATACTAGAGGAGCCGATACAATATGTGGCGAATCCCCGCGCTGCAATCAATATGGCGGCATCCAACACTATGATTAAAGTAGGTTATGACTACGTAACTCTCAGTGGTCAAAAGGTATCGACCGATGCTTATGATATCAGTTGTTTTAGTGATTTTATCTTGGCTATCAATGGTAATAGCTCGCACAACAATCCTGATCCCAATCAGTTTTATGTAAAAATTATTGCGGTTTTCGGTGATTACACCGGCAATAGTATGCCGATTGTTGCTCGCTATAAAGTAGATCTGACTTCGCAAAATATTTATAGTTGGGTTGACCATGTAACAGGCAGTGTGCCTAGCAACAGTTGCTCGGGTTATTACTATCCAGCTAGCCCTGGTCAGATTTCAGCAGTTTGTAACGGGTCTAGATACACTAACAAATCTGGCAATTTAAAGGAAGATAAGAGTGATACTCGGTCTTCCGACAATGATGAAGGAGAAGAGATAGAAGAAAGAGCAGACAATTTGACTAATTCTGACAAGTTGATCATCTATCCAAACCCATCAGCTCATTCTGTAACCGTTCGTTATGGGCTAGCCGAGCAAGGTCGCATTAGTATCAAATTGATGAACCTGCAAGGTCAATTACTCAAGGTGGTGGTGAATGAAGAAAATCACTATCCAGGTACCTATGAGGTAGGTCTGGGGCTTGATGATATAAGTAATGGAGCTTACATTTTGGTAAGAGAGACAGCCGACGGAATAAGTCAAGGTAAGATCATGGTACAGAAATAAGACAACTTAATTCGAAAAAAATACTGGAGACTGGTTAAGAATTTTTAACCAGTCTTTTTTTTATCCAGATAAATGCTATCAAGGGAAAGTACATCAAAAATAATCCATGAATAAGGAAGTATCCAAATCGAGCATAAATCGTTATTTCCTTAGAAAGCGGAATGGTTTGTACAATTACTCCATCGTCTGTCCTTCTTTTAGTGGCGATTTCCTCCCCATTGTGATCGACAACTGAACTGATTCCACGGTTGGAAGAACGAATCACATATCGCCGAGTTTCAATGGCACGAACTTTTGAAAAATTTAAAAACTTTTGAGAACCCTTTAAGGAGTCATACCAGCCTTCATTGAGCATCACCGCTAATACTTGAGCGCCATCCCTAACCATCCTACGCGCCATATCTCCATACAGAGATTCGTAGCAGATCATAGGTCCCAACTTAAATGAGTTATTTACCAAAAGAGTTTCTTTATTATCTTTTCGAACAGAAAAAGTAAAACCACCTAAAGGGGAGTATAAAAAACGAGTCCAGTTTTTATATTTGGGAAAGGGATGTGTTTCTTCAAAAGGAACTAATTTTTCTTTGGTTCTAAAATCTACTTTATTTTTCTCCAAATACACCGCGGTGTTGTACATAAAAACATAAGCCTGCATTTTGTCAAAAAAAGTAGCCAGCGGATTATTTTCTGGTTTACCACTTAATACCTCATAACTAATGCCACCTACAAGCATATTTTTCAATTGCCGCTCTTCAATAAAATCTTGTACAGTACTAATGATTTTGTTTTGTCCATTCTGGAAACCCTCTACCCAATCCAAATTGGAAATTGCATTCTCTGGTAACACAACTAAATCAACTGAGCTATCATAGTTCTCTTGAATGATTTGAAAATAATATTCCAACATAGAATCAACAGGCATTTCGTATTTTTCGGAATAACAGTCGAGGTTGGAATGTAGCGTCATGACTTTTATTTCTCTGGTTTCAGGGATCGGTTGATCTCTAAGGAAAATAAACCAAGAAAATAAAACGGGAATAAAAAATATAAAAAGAAAAACTAGAACTGATTTTCGGGCTGCTTTTTTTTGTTGTTGGTACCTTAGCCATACCGCAAACAAAAGCGCATTAAGTGTAAGTATCCATAATGTACCTCCAAATACGCCCGTTATTTCGTACCATTGAATCCAGCGCGTGTCATTTGCCAATCCGTAGCCCAGTGTCTGAATAGGAAAACCCCAATCAATAGCAGTATGTGAATATTCAATAAAAAACCAACCAAGAATAAAAATAAAATACCCTAAAAATTCATTGATTTTCTTTGCTAAGGAATAGAAATAAAAAGCGGGTAAAAAACACAAACTATAAATTGCAGCAATAATTATCATATTGATAATGCCCAGTTTAAACATCCAAAACGAAGAAATCAAATTTGCAAAAAAAATAGCAAGATATGTAGCAAGATAAAAAAGCCTGTTGGAGATTTTTTGTTCCGCTCTTATTTGTTCGAAAATCAGAAGTGGAATTAAACTAACAAAAAAGAATAAAAAACTAAATGGAAAATTTGTCCAAGCAAGGGTCAGTAAAAGGCATGAAACAACAGGATAAATTAGAAGGGAAGTTCTATTTTTCATAGGTTAGCTTTAGATATTCTAAGATAATGAAATTATCGCGAAATTAGGATGCTTTCAGCTAAAATGTTTGATAAACTTAAATCATTCAAAAATTTTATTAATCCCGTCTTTATATCTAAGAGGCTACAAAATACTAGCGAAAGTAGCAGCTGTATTGCGAGGCCCAAAACGAGACCTATCGTTTAACCCGAATATTTAGCATTAAAATAAATAGACTTTTCCTGTTGATCGGATCGTATGAAATAATTGCTGACTTTTCTATCGCCTAGCAATATCAGCTTAGGTTGCTAGGCGATAGATTTGTGTTTGACCTCAAGTAGAAAATCAGTTGTGAAACTTACATATTCCGTCGATATTGCCCACCCACTTCATACAAAGCATTCGTAATCTGCCCCAAAGAACAAGACTTCGTCACCTCGATCAACATTTCAAAAATATTATCATTCGAAATAGCTTTTTCCTGCAGCGATTTTAATAAATCGGCAGCAAGTGGTTTTTTAGCAGCCGTCAGGTTTTCTAAAGTTTTGATTTGGTCAACTTTTTCCTCTTCCGTAGCTCGGATGACTTCTTCAGGAATGATCGTTGGCGAACCATCTTTCGATAAGAAAGTGTTGACTCCAATGATAGGAAATTCTCCAGTGTGTTTTAAGGTTTCGTAGTACAAACTTTCATCCTGGATTTTTCCACGCTGATACATCGTCTCCATCGCTCCCAATACGCCCCCACGTTCCGTGATGCGATCAAATTCAGAAAGCACCGCTTCTTCCACCAGTTCCGTTAGTTCCTCAATG